>JAEUHO010000038.1 GCA_016795345.1 Planctomycetia bacterium
CGACGTCACTCGTCGTCAGCGTGTCAGGAACACGCGATCCTCCTCGTTCCTCGCGATGCGCCTCCCGGGCGCTCGCCCGAAATCGGTTCATTCGTTTCGTCGCAGACCCCTAGCCGTCCCGCGCCCCCACGAAAGGCCCCCCCATGCCCGGCATCAGCGACTTCATCGACATGGCCACGAAACAGCTCGGCGTCTCCACCGGCGCCGCGCAGGCCGGGGCCGGCGGCCTCCTCTCGATGCTCAAGGACAAGGTCGGCGGCGACCTGTTCGGCAAGGTCGCCGCGGCGATCCCGGGCGCGGCCGACCTCGTCGGCAAGGCCCCGGGCGCGGGCGGCGGCGGCGTCCTCGGCGGCCTCATGGAGAAGGCGGGCGGCCTCCTCGGCGGCTCGGCCGGCGGCGCCATGGGCGTCGCGGCGATGCTCGGCAAGGCGGGCATCTCCCTCGACAAGGCCCGCGGCTTCGGCGAGATGTTCCTCAACTTCGTGAAGTCCAAGCTGTCGCCCGACCTGCTGAAGTCGCTGCTCGCCAAGGCCGGCGACCTCGGCAAGCTCCTCGGCTGACGCGGCCCGCGCCGCGCCGCCCCCATGCCCGCCTTCGACCGCCGGCGGTGGACGCCCGTCCTCGCCGTCGTGGTGCTGGTGCTGGTGTGGTGGCTCCAGCAGCGCGGCGTCCTCGCGCCCGCGCCGTCGGGCCCCGGCGCCGCCCCCACCTCCGGGACGCAGCCGTCCGGCGCGCCGACGCGAGGCCCGGCCGCCGGCGCGCCCCCCTCGCGCACGGCGACGGAGGCGCGGTACGCCCCCCGCAGCGCGGCCCCGGCCGACGCCATCCCGGGCGGCGGGCTCGCGGCCCACGAAGGTCGCAACGGCGGGCACACGCTCGACCGCCACGTCGGCCGCACCGTGGACCAGCTGAAGGCCCGCGCCCGCGACGAGGCCAAACGCGAGGTCTCGACGTTCCCCGACGAGGCCGCCGCGGACCGCGCCGTCGCCGAGGTCCTCTACCGCAAGCGCACGGCGGTCGCCGCGTGGCTCGCCGACGGGCCCGACGGCCTGCGCGACGTCCAGGCGACCCTCGACGCCGCCGTCGGGACGGTCTGGCGCGCCGACCGCGGTCGGGCCCAGCCGGGCCGCACCGTCGTCGTCGTGCTCGCGCCCCACCGCGGGTTCCCCGAGGGGTTCCGCGTCCACACCGCCTACGTGACCCTGCCGTGAAGCCCACCCCGCGCCCCCGCTACCCGCAGCTCGCGCGCCTCTTCAAGGCGTACGTGAACCAGGACTTCGAGACGTTCGGCCCCGACCCGCTCGACGCGGTCCGCGCCTACGCCGCCGACGTGCGCCCGACGACGCGCGCCGCGGCGGCCGCCGAGGTGGACCGCCTCCTCGCCGCGGCGCGCACCGAGGCGGCCCTCGACGCGGCGCTCGACGCGCTGAAGTGCGGGTACCTGCCGTCGGCGGCGGGCACCACCGCCCGCGCGTTCCTGCGCGCGGTGAAGGCGGTCCTCGCCGCGCCGTGAGCCGCGGGCCCGCGCGCCGGGGCGGGGGCCCGGGCGCGCGGGGCCGGGCGGGTCGTCAGGCGACCGACTCGAGGGTGCCGTCCGGGTTCACGCGGTGCGGGACCCACGCGAGGCACACCGTGCCCGCCGAGAGGTCGCCCTTCCGCGGCGCGACCTTCACCGCCAGGACCTCGAGCGCCGAGGCGTCGGTGCCGCCCTGGATCTTGCCGATGGCGTCGGCGATCTCGGTCTGCAGCGCGTCGAGCCGGGCCTTGAGGACGTCCACGTTCTCCTCGGCCCGCGCCACGTCCTCCTTCTCCTTCGCCGAGCGGCCCATGCCGCGCGCGGCGGTCGTGGCCCGGCCGACGGTGCCCGCGCTCGCGAGCTTCCCCTTGCCGAGGATCGCGCCGAGGATCGCCGCCCCCCACGACAACGTGGACGACACCTTCGCCTGCGTCGCCTGCGACTGCTCGCGGGCCACGCGCTCCTCCGCCGCGCGGATCTTGTCGGTCAGCGCGGTCACCTTCGCCTCGTACTTCTTCCGCAGCCCCTCGACCTCGACGTCGCGCTGCTCGCGCAGGGCCAGCGCGACGCGGGCGCGGAAGTCGCCCTCGGCCTCGCCGGGCCGGCTCACCAGCTTGAGCGCGGGGCACCGGAACGCGGTGAGCGACCGCGTGCGGTAGATCCACTCCTCGAGCGACTTCTGCCAGCCCTGGTAGGTCTTCCAGCGCGTCGCGGCGCCGGGGAGCGCCCCGAACCCGGCGCCGGCCTCGGGCTGGCGCACGACGTCCGGCGCGGCCGACGCCACGTCGGCGCCGTCCCACGGGTCGGTCGCGAGCTCCCCGGGCATCGGCGCGCGCACCGCCAGCGTCTCCCACTGGTCGATGCCGGACTTCGCGTCCACGTAGTGCACCCGCGCCGTGGCGAGCACGTTCGGCACGTACCGCAGGCGGTACCCGCCCGCCGCGGCGCGGGTCGGCAGGAACACCTCCGTCAGGTCCGGCGGCAGCACGGGCCGGCTCCCGGCCTCGGCCGCCGGCGCCTCGCGCGGCGCGATGGTCGGGACCGGCGGCGGCTCGCCCGGCGCGGCGGCCCGGGCCCGCGCCCCGTACGGCACCGCGGCCGCCGCGGGCGCCGCGGCCGCCCGCGGGCGGTCCGCGGTCAGCGCCTGGATCTGCGGCTTCGTGAGCGGGCCGCGCAGGTACGACAGCGTCCAGCGGGTCTGGAACAGCGTCGGCGCGTCGTCGTGCGCGTTCACCATGAGGAACACGCGCTGCTTGAGCCCCGACAGCGTCGCCTCGAGGCGCGCGCGGTCGAACGTCGCGGCGGCCGCCGACGCGCCCTCGAGCCCGTCCACGATGCGGGCCTTGTCGCGCTCGGTCTGCAGGCGGCCGAGGAACCACGTCCCCGCGTTGCCGAGGCCCTTGTAGTCGAGGTCCACCGGGTTCTGCGTCGCGAGCACCACCCCGAGGCCGTACGCGCGCGCCTGCTTGAGCAGCGTCAGCATCGGCGTCTTGCTGGGCGGGTTCGCCGACGGCGGGAAGTACCCGAACACCTCGTCCATGTAGAGGATCGCGCGCAGGCTCGAGGTGCCGGACTGGCCGCGCATCCACGCGACCATCTCGTTCAGCAGCGCGGTCACGAAGAACATGCGCTCGGCGTCGTTCAGGTGCGCGATGGACACGACGCTCACGCGCGGCTTCCCGTCGGCCGTCCAGAGCAGCCGCGCGACGTCGAGGGGCTCCCCCTGCGACCACGCGGCGAACCCGGGCGAGGCCACGAGGCCGTTGAGGGCCATGGCGAGCCCGAAGCGGTCCTTCGCGGGGAAGAACGACTCGAGGTCGAGCACGCCGAGCCGGTCGAACGGCGGCTGCTGGATCTCGCGGATCAGCCCGCCCACGTCGAGCCCGCGCCCCTCGCGCCACGCGTGCTCGAGCAGGTTGCTGACGAGGATGTGCTCGCGGCTCTTCACGGGGTCCGCGTCGACGCCGAGCAGGGTGAGGAGCCCCGACGTCGTCGAGGTCACGCGCTCGCGCAGCGCCTCGGGGTCGTCGGCCACGCTCGGCGGGGGCGCGTCGAACGACTTGAGGACCGTCAGCGGCACGCCCGCGGTGCTCCCCGGCGTGTAGATCGTGGCCTGCGCCGCGTCCTTGAACCGCCGCACGCGCGCGGGGTCCTGGCCCCAGTCGCCGAGCCCCTTCTTCCACTTGGCCGCGGTCTCGGCCGCGTACGCGTCGGCCGTCATGCCCTTGCGGACCGCCTCGCCCTCGTCCACCCACGGCCGGAAGTCGGCGGGGGCGAGGTCGGGGAACGCGAGCAGGAGGTTGCCGAGGTCGCCCTTCGGGTCGATCGCGATGCAGGGCACGCCGTCGAGCGCGGCCTCCTCGAGCATGCCGATCGCGAGGCCCGTCTTGCCGCTGCCCGTCATGCCGACGATGACGGCGTGCGTGGTGAGGTCCTTCGCGTCGTAGAGGACCGGCTCGTCCACCGCGGCCCCGGCCGCCAGGTCGTACGGCTTCCCGAGGTAGAACTGGCCCAGCAGTTCGAAGTCCTTCATGGCGTCCTCACAGGCGGGGCCCCGGATCCTACGTCGCGGCGGGGCGCCCCGCGAGGCCGGACGGTCGGGTCGCGGGGGGCGAGCGCGCGGGCCCGGTCAGGGCGCGACGACGAACAGGAGGTGCGGCCCCGAGGCCGGCGCGCCCGGCAGCGGCCGGGCCCACGGCGGCGGGGCCGCGGGCTCGAGCGCGCCGTCCGGCCGCCGCCGCGCCCACGCGGCGAACGTCGCGGGGCGGCGCGCGAGGAGGTTCTCGGAGAGGAGCACGACGTCGGCCTGCGCGCGCACGTACCGCTCGGCCTCGGCTGGCGCGAGGCGCGACGGCAGGTGGACGTAGTCCCGCGTCGCGCTGACGAGCCACGGCGAGGGCACGGTGGCCGCGGGACCGGCGAGCACGCGCGTGCCCGCGGGGAGCGCCCGCAGCCGCGCCGCGGTGTCGAGCGTGGCCCGGTCGAAGGGGACGCGAGGCCCGACCGCCGGCGGGTGCGCGGCCTCGCGCACCTCGACCGCGACGAGCG
>JAEUHO010000096.1 GCA_016795345.1 Planctomycetia bacterium
GACGTTCCTGGCCGACGGTGCGTCGCCGCGGCGATCGCATCGGACGCCCGGTTCGAACATCGCGTAAACGTGCCACAGATGGCGATCGTCGCGATTCCTCGGTAGGGGCGGGCCTTGCGCCCGCCCGGGCGAAACCGCGCCTCGATGCGCGCGGCACCGAGATCGCCGAGGGTCGCCCGTCGTGCCAGCCGCCGGGCCTCGCGGTCCCGGGAGCACGACCGCGAGGCGCGTCAGACCGACGCGTCGTCGTCGCAGGGCGCAGCGAGCCCACGGCGCGCACGATCGTCCGCCGCGATCGGCGGGCGGCCGCAAGGGCCGCGCCCTACGGGTCACCGCGTCGATCGACGTTCCTGGCCGACGGTGCGTCGCCGCGGCGATCGCATCGGACGCCCGGTTCGAACATCGCGTAAACGTGCCACAGATGGCGATCGTCGCGATTCCTCGGTAGGGGCGGGCCTTGCGCCCGCCCGGGCGGAACCGCGCCTCGATGCACGCGACCCCAGGATCGCCGAGGGTCGCCCGTCGTGCCGGCCGCCGGGCCTCGCGGTCCCGGGAGCACGACCGCGTCGGGCGTCAGACCGACGCGTCGTCGTCGCAGGGCGGCGCGGGCGGCGCGTACGGGCAGCCGAGCCGTCGGCAGTGTTTCGGGTCCGCCGGCTCCTCGGAGGTCGAGCCGGGGCCGCGCCCCGCGTGCACCGCGGCCGCCGCGCGGGCCTTCAGCGCGCGCACGAGCCCGCGGACGCTGCCCCGCACGCGGCCGCCGACCGACGCCGGGAACACGTCCACGTCGAGCATGGGCCGCACCCCCGTCGCCCAGCGGAGCTTCCACTCCTGGCAGCCCTCGAGCAGGTCGAGCTCGTGGCGGCCCGCCGCGAGGACCGCGTCCTTGAGCACGAGGCAGCGGAGCACCACGCCCGCGCCCGCGCGCGCGAAGGCCGGGTCGATGCCGGCGTTGAAGAACGAGGTCGTGCCGCCGAGGTGGGCGCCGTACGCCGCCGCGACCGGGCGCCCGCCGTCGGAGAGCACGCCGAGCATCAGCGCGTTGCGGTCCGCGAGGCGGCGGGCGAGCGTGCCGTGGAAGGCGCGCACCTCGGGCCGCGCGAAGGCCGTCGGCTTGCCGAGCGCCTCGAAGCGCCGCTTGTGCAGGTCGAAGACGACGTCGAGCGCCGCGTCCACGTCCGCGGGGTCGGTGACCCAGCGCACCGCCGCGTCGGGGCCCTCGAAGAAGCGGCGCAGCTGGCGCGTGGCCTCGTGGCGCTGGTGCTTCGAGAGGTCCTTCAGGAAGGAGGCCCAGTCGCCGTGGTGCTCGACGTAGGGGCAGGCGCCGACGAACCGCTCGAGGACCGGCCGGCGGTCGGCGCGCGCGCGCAGCGCCGCGTGGAGCGCGCCGCCCTCGGCGACGCGGTGCACGCGCCAGCGCGCCCACGCCTCGCCGTCGAGGTGCGCGAGCACGAGGTCGGCGACCGCGGCCGCGCGGCCCGGCTCGGCGACGACGTCCACGTGGGCGAGGCCCTCGTCGGCGCCGCACGTCGAGACCACGCGGCGACGCGCCGCGAGCGGCAGCACGCCGACGAGCCGGCTCCCCTCGCGCACCGTCAGGACGTGGGGCGTGAGCGGGCGGCCCGGGCCCTCGAGCCAGGACCGCACCCAGTCGGGGCCGACGAAGAACTGCCGGTCCGTGAGGAGGGCGCGCCAGGCGGGGGTGAGCGCCTCGAGGCCCGCGGCGTCGCGGACGACCTCCACGCGGGGCAGACCGTCGGGGGCCGGCGCCGGGCCGACGGCCGGGGACGGCGTGGTCGCCTGCAACTCGGAGTCGGTCCGGATCAACGCCACCCCCCACCCTACCCCCGGGCGACGGCCGAGTCGGCCGAACCGGGGGGGCCTCGTCCCTATCGACCGGGTGACGCATGGCCATAAAGAGGACGCCGGCGTGGTCCGACCCCACGCTCGGCGGGACGATGGCGGCCCTCGGCGACCGACGCCGGGCGGGCCTCGCGTCCCGAGGCGGGTGGCGGCTCGGGTGACCGGCCGGGAGGTGGGCATGCGGCGGCTCTCGATCCTCTTGCTGGCGGCGGTCGTGCTCCTCGGGAGCGCCCCGGCGACCTCCCAGGCCGGGGACGAGCCGACGTCGCTCGTCGACTGGCTCCAGGGGCTCGGGCAGGACGCGAGCTTCGGCGCCCGGACCGCGCTGTACGACGAGCGCTACCCGGGCGAGCGGTACACGGGGAGCCTCGAGCAGAACGTGAAGCTGTTCGAGACGCTGCGCGAGGAGCGCGCCGCCGGGCAGTTCCCGCCCGCGGGCGGCGCGCGCCCCCTGCCCCCGCCGGTGCGCCGCCCCGGCGGCACGGGCCCGTCGCCCGCGCCGGCGCCGCGGCCCGCCGCGCCGCCCGAGTTCGGCCCGACCGAGCCGGTCGCGCCCACGCCGCCGGAGCCCGCGCCGACGCCGGTGCCCGCGCCCCGCCCCGCGCCGCCGCGGCCGCCGCGGCCCGTGGAGCCGGAGGACACGGCGCCCCCGTCGGACACGCCGGCCGTGCCGGTGCGCACCGTGGACACCGCGCAGGGCTGGCAGCTCGTCGTGGACCCGCGCGACCAGGTGGTGTCGCTCGACGTGATGCACCGCACGACGCGGGGCGCGGAGGCCGAGGGCGAACGCGAGGCCCGCGTGACGGCGACCCTGCCGACGGTCGGCGGGTTCGTGTCGGCGGCCATGCTCGTGCAGAAGGCGAAGGTCTTCGACGACGGCCTGTACGCCGCCGTCGAGCTCGCGGCCCAGGAGGGCGCGGGGCGGTTCCGCGGCAAACGCGCGCTCCTCGACGCGCTGCGCACGAAGCTCTTCGACGTCGCGCCCGACGCGGTCGGGCCGGGCACCGCGGTGCCGTTCGTCGCCGCCCGCGCCGGCGGCGCCAACGTCCCCGTGCCCCCCGCGCTCCTGCCGATCGTCAACGGCCAGCTCCAGGCGTTCGACGCGACGCCGGTGCTCAGCAAGCCCATCGGCTTCTACACGTGGAGCGACGCGCTCCGCGCGATCTTCCGCCAGGACCGCATCGTGCAGCCGCCGCTGCCGCCCGGCCCCCACCTCGACGCGCTGGTCCGGGCGCTCCACGACGACCCGGCGTCGCGCGCCACGTACGAGGGCTACCTCGCGCTGGTCGAGCGGCTCACGAACCCGTTCGTGGCCGCCGACCTCCGCCCGGCGCTCGCCGCGCTCGACCGCGGGGAGCCCCTCCCGACGGACCGCGCGGCCTTCGTGCCCGCGTGCCGCAGCGGCGAGACCGAGATGCTCAAGCGCCTCGCGGCCGCGGGCGTCGACACCACGAACGTCGTCGCGATGGACGCGTTCGTCGCGGGCGTCCGCGACGGGTCCGTCTCGCTCGCGGTCCGGCAGGACAGCGGCTGGTACGACCGGCAGCAGAGCGCGCTCGAGCCGTTCCTCCGCCCGGAGACCACCGCCGAGGCGCGGCACGTGACCTGGGGCGAGGCGTACCGCCAGCGGATGGAGCAGCTCTTCCGCGGCGCCCTCGCGCTCGCGCGCGAGACGCACATCAAGCACCTCGAGGTCCCCGCGGAGTCCGCCATGTCGGGGTTCGGCCCGGCGGCCCAGGTGACGGTCACGCCCGCGCTCACGGTCGAGCCGCACCCGACCGCCTGGCTGCGCCGCGCCGACACCTACCGCTACGTGCGCGGGCTCCTCGAGCGCGTGTTCGGCCGGGAGGGCCTCGAGGCCATGCGCCGCCTGACGCCCGAGGGCCCGGTCACCGTGTCGCTCGGCGAGGAGCTCGTCGCCTTCGAGCGCCTCTTCACGGGCGCGTACGCCCGCGCGTGCGCCGAGACGGGCACCCCCGCCGGCGGGCTGCCGGGCCTCGACGTCGCCGACACCGCGTTCACCTCGTGGGCGCAGCAGACCGGCACCGACCCCGACCTCGCGCGCGACGTCCGCATGATGGTCCCCGTCTCGACGGACCCCTCGGGCCGCGTCCGCGTGTGGTGTTTCCTCGGCTGGGCGACCGACGACCTCGCGATCCACTTCGCGACGCCGCCCGTCGTCACGCGCCGCCGCACCGGCACCGACGTCACGGGAGCCGCCCCCGAGGTCTCGTTCGCGCCGCAGACCGCGGTCGCCGCCTATCCGGTCTTCGCGGAGCTCTGGACGACGAAGGTGCTCGACCGCGTCGAGTTCCGCCGCCTCTGCGACGAGAAGCAGACGAAGGCGGCGATCCTCGAGGCGCTGCGGTAGCGCCCGCGGGAGGCCCTGCGAGCGACCCGGGTCCGCCGAGCGCGCAGTCGGGTGCTCCGGGACGCGAGGCCCGGCCGCCGACGCGCGGCGCCGGCGGATCGCGGAGGCACCCGCGTTCGTCGTCCATCGGCGCGACCGGCGGGCGGCCGCGAGGGCCGCGCCCTACGGGCCGAGGCGTCGATCGAAGGCGCGGACCACGGTGCGCCGCCGCGTCGGTCGCGGCGATCCCGTCGGAGGCCGGAGCCCCGCGAGTCGATGCGGCGCGCGGGCCGGACGCGGACGCACCCGAAACACGCGAGGCCCGGCCGCCGGCGGCGACCGGGCCTCGCGTCCCGGGAGCGGGGTCGGGGTCGGGGTCGGACCCCCGCAACCCCTGCGTTCGGTGCCCTGTCTCGGCGCCCGACTTCGGCACCCGACTTCGGCGCCCTGCTCCGACGGCCTACGTCGGCGCCCTGCTCACTTCGGTGCGACGAGCCCCACCGCGCGGAAGCGCGGGATGCGCGCCTGCGCGCCCTCGTCGCTGTCGAGCGGGCAGCCGTGCTTGAACACGAGCGGCCGCAGGGCCTCGATGCGGTCCTCGGACGTCGGGTGCGTCGTCCACCGCGCGCCCTCGCGCGTCGGCAGCATCTCGAGGTACTCCGCGACCGCGCTCGCGCGGTAGCCGACCTCGCAGAGGAAGAGGCTGCCCGCCCAGTCGGCGGCCAGCTCGAGGTCGCGGCCGTAGCCCTCGACGTCGAGGGTCTTCACCAGCGCCTTGGCGGACGTGCCGAGGGTCTTCGCGACCTCGCCGCAGATGTTGCAGTCCTCGCCGGGGCGCGGGCCCTCGGTGACCCGCCGCTCGAGCGCCGCCAGCCCCTCCTGGAACTCGCGGCTCTTGCGGACCATCTGCTCGCCGTGCTTGTAGGCGATGTGGGCCATCTCGTGGGCCAGGATCGCGGCCACCTCGTCCTCGTTGCGGGCCAGCTCGAGGGCGCCGCGGGTGACGAGCACGAACCCGCCGGGGCCCGCGATGGCGTTCGCCACCGGGCTGTCGAGCACGGCGAAGTGCCAGCCGCCGTGCGTCGCGCGGAGCCGGTCGGAGAGGAGGACGATCGAGGCGCCCACCTTGCGCACCAGCGCCTGGTACGTCGGGTTCGGGTCGAGGCCGTGCTCGGCGATGGCCGCCGCGGCGACGGCGCGACCGAGCCAGTACTCGTGCTCGGGGGTGAAGCCCACGCCGAGCCGCTTGACGAACTCGGCGTCGGAGACCGCCGGCGGCATGGGCGTGTGCTCGTCGGAGAACGCGATGACGCCCTCGGTGTCGCCCGTCGCGCCCAGGAGCTTCAGGCGGGCGTACGGCCCGACCCCGACGGGCGCCGACGCCTCGGCCGTGCCGCCGAGACGGCCCTCGCGGACGAACGCCTCGAGCTCGTCCTCGGGGACGCTGGTGCGCTCGACCTTGTCCACGAGCGGGTACGCGTCGGACACCTTCGCGTCCATCGTGCGGTACGTGTTCTCGGTCTTCTGGTCGAACTGCTTGCCCGCGCCCTGCGCCTGGTACTGCAGGCCCTCGGCGAGCTTCGGGTCGGCACGCTTCTCCTGCTCGGTCAGCTGGCGGCCCGCCGCGCTCACGTCCGACGTCGAGAACGACGGGACCGCGGCGGCGCTCGCGGAGAGGGTCGCCGGCTCGGCGATCTCGTTGGTGCGGACCCAGCCGACCTTCGTCAGGTCGGCGACCGGGGCCACCTTCACCCACAGCTCGCGGACCTCGAGCACCTTCAGCTGCGTGCCGTACTGGACGCGGAGCACCTTCTTGCCGAGGGGCAGCGCGAGCTCGCGCAGCGTGACGCCGTCGCGGTTCTGCGCCGTGCGGATCGCGCCGACCTCGAGGTCGCCGGCGACGGCGGTCGCCGGCCCGGCCGACGGCACGAACGGCAGGCCGAGCAGGCCGCCCACGACGAGCCAGCCCAGCCGCACGCGAGACGAGGAACGCCGCACCATGGCCACCTCCACGGAACACCCACCGATGCCGTCGACGCACCCCCTCCGCGGGGTCGCCGCGGGCCCGGGGCACAGCCCGAGGATTGTGCCCGAAAGGGAGCCCGCCGGGGTGGTTCCGTCCCCGACGCCCCCCCGATCGCCTTCCCGGGGTGCGCCCGGGGCCGGTAGAGTCTCCCGGTCGGCGCGGGCGACGTGGGCCCGCGGATCGGAGGCCCCCATGCGCGCCCGTCTCGCCCTGTTCGTGGTCGCCCTCGCCTGCGGGCTCGGGGCCCCGTCGGCCCGCCGGGCGGCCGCCGAGGACGGTTCGTGCCAGAAGTGGACCCTCGACATCGCGTGCACCACGTCCACCCCGAGGATCGTGGTCGGCGAGGAGTTCACGGCCACCGTCACGGCGACGAACCTCGGCAGCTCCGAGCTCGCGAACGTGACGCTCCGCCTGCGCGGCGACCAGGGCGCGCCCTGCGTCTCGGGCCCGACGGCGGGCGTCACCGTGCTCGTGGACAAGCTCGGCCCCGGCGAGAAGAAGGAGCTCTCCGCGCGGTTCCGCGCCGAGACGATCGGCATGGCGCGCGTCCTCGGCAGCGGCCGCGACTCGCTCGGCTGGGCCTCGGGCTCGTGCGCGTGCTCCGTCGAGGTCGTCGGCCTCATGGCGATCCAGACCGACATGACCGACAAGGCGCTCGACGGCGCCGACCGCGGGATCTTCAAGGTCGGCGAGGAGTTCCTCTACGTGCTGCACATCGCGAACGACGGCGGCACGTCGGCGACCCCGGACATCGAGGCGGTGTTCTCGCTCCCCCGCGAGCTCGAGTTCGTGTCGGGCTCCGGCGACGGCACCATCAAGGTCACGGGCTCCGGCCAGAACGCGAAGAGCTCGCCCTTCGTGCTCGGGTCGCCCGACCAGAAGGCCAAGATCACGTTCCGCGTGAAGGTCCTCGCGGTCCCGCCGTCGCAGTTCGTGAAGGCCCGCGCGACGGTCCAGACGACCGGCGGCGTGATGCTCGCGTCGGACACCGAGTCCACGACGATCCGCTGACGCGCGCGGTCGGGGCGACGGGACGCGAGGCCCGCTGGCCGGCGCGACCGGCGGGCGGCGTCGTCGCGTCGAGCGGACGTCGGCGTAACCGGCGGGCGGCCGCAAGGGCCGCGCCCTACGGGTGGCCGCATCGATCGAGGACGCCGTTCCGCGGTGGTTCCCCGCCACGATCGCCCGTCGGACACCGCGTCCACGACGATCCGCTGACGCGCGCGGTCGGGGCGACGGGACGCGAGGCCCGGTGCCCGGCGCGACCGGCGGGCGGCGTCGTCGCGTCGAGCGGACATCGGCGCGACCGGCGGGCGGCCGCATGGGCCGCGCCCTACGGGTGGCAGCATCAATCGAGGATCCCGGTCCACGACGGGTCGCCGCGGCGATCGCGCCCGACGGGGACGCCGCCGAGACCACGTCGCGCCGCGGCGCCGTCGCGTCGAGCGGACGTCGGCGTGACCGGCGGGCGGCCGCAAGGGCCGCGCCCTACGGGTGACCGCATCGGACGACACGACCCGTGGACCGGTGGCCGTCGTTCCGGTCGATCCGGACGCCGTGAGAGAACACCCCGCAGGCGGGTCGCAGATGCCTGGAATCGCGATTCTGCGGTAGGGGCGGGCCTTGTGCCCGCCCGCGCCGGACCGCGCCTCGACGCGCGGGCGACACCGTGCCGCGAGGCCTGGCCGGTCGGGGCGCCGGGCGCGCACTCGGTGGCGCGGGCGCACGGCGCGCGCGGTCGTCCACGCGACCGGCCGGCGATCGCGCCCGAGGGGACCGGCGCCGCGCCGCGGCGACCGGGCCTCGCGTCCCGGAACGATCGACCGCCCCGTGGTCGGGGCGACCGCCCGCGCCGGACGATCCGTCCGGGCACGAAGAAGGCCCGGCGGCCGACGGCCGCCGGGCCTCGCGTGCGGGAGCCCCCGAGCGGGCCCGCGTCCGCGCGCTACTTCTTGCCGTGCAGGGCCTCGTGGACCTTGCCGACCATGCGGGCCGACGGCGAGAGGGTCGCGTCGCCCTCGTCCTTCCACTTCGCCGGGCAGACCTCGGTGGGCTTCTTCGAGAGGTAGAGGTTCGCCTTGAACTTCCGCATCAGCTCGTCGATGTTGCGGCCGACGTTGTAGAAGTTCACCTCGGACGCCGTCAGCGTGCCCGTCGGGCTGATGAGGTACGTGCCGCGGAGCGTGAGGCCCGAGCCCTCGTCGTAGCAGCCGAGCATCTGGGCGACCTCGCCCTTGTTGTCGCTGCCCATCAGGTACTTGACGTTCTGGAGCTCCTTCTCGTGCGCCTTCCACGCGAGGTGCGTGTACTTCGTGTCCTTGCTCATGGTCACGATGTCGCAGCCGAGCTTCTTGAAGTGGTCCTGGTGGTCGGCGAGCGCCTCGAACTCGGTGGCGCAGACGAACGTGAAGTCCGCCGGGTAGAAGAAGAGGATGGTCCAGCGGCCGTTCTTCTTCTGGTCGGCGAGCGAGAACTTCGCGAAGTCGCCGGCGACGGGGTCGTAGGTCTCGAACGCGATGTCGGGGACGGACTGACCGACGCGGATGCTCATGGGGCGTTGCTCCTCTGGGGGGACTTCGGACGGCGACTCTAGACAGTGTCTAATCTTCGGGCCGACCGAGGGTCCGTCCAGGAAAAGCCGTCCGATCCGCCCGGCGGGGCGCCCCGCGCGCGGCGCCGGCCGTCACCGGGGGTCGGGCGGGCCGCCGCAGGCGTAGAGCGTCTCCGAGGCGACGAAGATGTAGCCCTTCACGGCCTCGGCGAACGCCTCGCGGCCGTGGTCCACGACGAGGTGGCCGAGGGCGCGGCGGACGCGGAAGCGGTGCGCCGAGGGGCCCGGCACGCGGACGTCGCGGTCGAGCCACTCGCGGCACGCGAGGACGGCCCACGGGTACCACAGCATGTTGATCATCTCGGTCTTGCTGTCGGCGCGGCCCTCGTGATCGACGAACTCGGCGGCGAACTCGCCGGCGTCGGGCGGCTGCGACATCGACGTGCGCGCGAGCCGCTCGAGCGCGTCGGGGAGGGCGGCCGCGACCGCCGCGGGCAACGGGAGGCCCGCCTCGCGCTCGGCGCGCAGGAGCAACGCGTAGTTCTGGAACGTGAGGCCCGGCGAGACCGTGTCGTTCGGGTCCGCGGTGCGGCGCCAGCCCGGCACGGCGCCGTCGGGAAGGAACGAGGCGCCGACGAACGCGGCCGTCCGCGCGAGGACGTCGTCGCGGCGCTCGACGCCGCCGGCGAACGGGAGGCCCGCCGCCCGGGTCTCGAGCAGCATGAGGAGCGCGAGGCTGGTCGAGTACGGGCTGTGGCGGTCCGGGCGCTTCTGCCGCGGGAAGATGTTCCACGCGCCCGTGTCGAGGGGGCGGAACGTGAGGGCCGCGGCCTGCGCGCGCGCGAGCAGGGCGAGGACCTCAGGGCGCTCGGCGTCCGTCACCACGCCGGGCCGGCCCAGGGCGAGGGCCAGGGCCGCGTTCGTCCAGAGGCACGGCTCGGCCTCGGTGTACGTGGCGCCCTGGTGGCGGAGCCAGCCGTGGACGACGCCGTCGCGCTCGATGAAGCGCTCGGGCGCGAACGCGGCGCGCAGGCCCGCGAGGCAGCGCCGCGCGCGGTCGAGGGGCACCTCCGGCGCGCGCAGCACCGCGGCGGTCGCCTGCGACGACGACCACACGTCGAACTCGGGGTCGTCGCCGGGCGTGAAGCTGTCCGGGAAGAAGTCGCCCTTCGTCTGGACGGCGAGCATCCGCTCGACGAGGTCGGCCCGCACGCGGTGGAGCGCCGCGGCGACGTCGGCGTCGTCGTGGACGGGCCGGCCGACGGAGCGGCCGAGGCTGTCGAGCGCGAAGCGCACGCGGTCGCCGAACGGCAGCGGCGTCCCGAAGTCGCAGAGGCCGACGTAGGTCGCGGCGGCGAGCAGCGGGACGGTGATCGGCGCGCTCGCGCGCAGGAGGCGGGCCCACGAGAACGGCCGGTCCACCCAGACGACGGTCGAGCCGAGCCCCTTCAGCCGCACCTTCTCGCGCGTGAACGCCGACCGCAGCCGCGCGTCGTCGGCCGCGACGGTCTGGAACACGTGCCGGTCGAGCGCGAGGCCCTCGGGCCGCGCGAGGTTCTGGAGGCGGGCCGCGAGGTTGAGCGCCACGCCGTAGTAGTCGTCGGCGCGGGACACCTCGCCGTACGCCACGCCGACCCCGACGCGCCGGGGCAGGTGCTCGCCGGCGGCGTCGCGGCCCGCGACGAAGGCGGCGAAGGCCGTCCGGGCCCTGGCGGCGCCGGCCACGACGTCGGCGAGGAGCGCCGGGTCCGGCGGGTCGGACGTCTCCCAGAGCAGGAGGTGGCCGTCGCCGAGGTGCTTCACGAACGTCGGCGGGTGCGCGGCGAAGAGGTCGAGGATCGTCCGGTGCGCGCCGGTCGCGAACGCGCCGAAGTCGTGGGTCGAGACGCGCTTCGACGCGGCCGTGAAGCCGCGGATGTCGTAGATGAGGACGAGGGCGCGTTGCCCGGGCATGGGCGCTGTCATACCCCGGCGGCACGGGCCGCCCCCCGACGATCCGGCGGGACGCGGGACCGTCGGCGTTAGAACGGACGGCCGTGCGCCCCTCCGCCGCCGTCCGCGTCGCCCTCGTCCTCGCCCTCGTCGTCGCGTCCGTCGCCGCCGCGACCGCGCCCCCGGCGCGCGCGGGGGGAGGCCCCGAGACCACCGTCGTCGTCGTGAACGGCGCGTCGCCCGTCTCGCGGCGGGTGGCGAACGCGTGGGTCGCGTGGCGCCGCGTCCCCGCCGACAACGTCTGCGTGCTCGACGACGTCCCGCTGGGCGGGATCGTGTCGCTCGAGGTCTTCCGCGCGCGGCTGTGGGGCCCGGTGAAGGCGTTCCTCGTGGCGCGCGGCCTCCTCGACGGCGTCGACTGCGTGGCCTGGTCCGCGGACTTCCCCTACGCGGTCGACTTCGCCGCCGAGAAGCCCGACAAGGACATGACGCCGCCGTGGACGCGGCTCGCGTCGCTGAACGCGATGACCTACCTGTGGCGGCGCGTCGAGTCGAAGCAGGCGGACGCGTGGCTCGGCACGGCCGCCAACCCGCTCACGAACCAGTACTACCGCCGCGCCGCCGCCGAGGTGGGCCTGCCGCGCGAGCTCACCGACGCGGAGGCTGCGCTCCGCAACGACGGGCAGGCCGCCGTCATCGAGAAGCGGTGGGCCGACGCGGTGAAGGCGTACGAGGCGCTCCTCGCGACCATCACCGACGTCGAGTCGATCTACAACCTCGCGTGCTGCCTCGCGCGCCTCTCCCGCCCCGACGAGGCCGTCGCGGCGCTCGCCCGCGCGGTCGGCGCCGGGTACGCCGACGCCGCGCACGCGGGCGCCGACCCGGACTTCGCCTCGGTGAAGGACCGGCCGGACTTCCAGGCCCTGCTGGCGCGGATGGAGCGGCTCGCCAGCGCCGACGTCCAGCCGTCGCACGGCTTCCGCGCGCGCCTCGGCTGGGCCGGCGGCGCCGAGCCCGTCCTCGCGCCCGCCGCCGACGACCGCGACCGCTACCTCCTCTCCGTGGCGCTCGCGTACACCGGCGAGTGGGGCAACGCCGCGCCGGAGGCCCTCGCCGCGCTCGAGGCGGCCGCGAAGGCCGACGGGACGA
>JAEUHO010000400.1 GCA_016795345.1 Planctomycetia bacterium
GGCGACGACAGCGTGTTCCTGCACCACGCCGAGGAGCCTCCGCGACGTGGCGCACGCGTTCGTGCCCGCCGGTGGCCCTGCGATACGCCCGGGTCGCAGCCGCGGCCCCCACCTCGTCCCCTCGTGCATGGGCCGGGCTAGCGGGTCGGGGCCGGCGTAGCCCCACCAGCGGCGGAAGAGCGCGGTCAGCCGGCGCGTGTTCGCGAGCCAGGTCGCGCTCGGCGGGTCCTCGAGGCGGAGGCGCACGCGGCGCTCGAGGGCCGCGAGCAGGAACGGCCCGGCGAACGCCTCGACGGCGGGGGCGACCTCGGCGTCGGTGGACTCGAAGCAGACCGGCACGCCGGCGACGGTGGCCTCGACGCGGTCGCGGCCGTCCACGACGCGGCGCGTCACCCGTCCCACCACGAGGTCGCGCCGGCCGCCGATGCCCATGACCGCAGCGTACCGGCCGGGCGCCGCCGTCGCGAACCGGGACCGCGCGCGGCGGGCCGGTGCGGGGGCCGCCGCGTAGCATCGCGGCCGTCCCCGAGGTGCCCGATGCCGCGTCGATGCCATTTCGCGCTCCCGATCCTGCTGGCCGCGTCCGTCGCCCGCGCGGCGGACGCGCCGCCGACGCCGCCCGCCGACGCGGCCCCGCTCGTCCCGCACCTGGCGCAGTTCGGCGCGGGGGACGGGCCGGCGGCGATCGAGGGCGGGTTCCGGTTGCTCGACGCGGCGCGGACGCCCGGCCAGTCGAACGCGGTCGGGTTCGACCTCGCGACGGCCGGCCTCTTCGCGCGCCGGACGCTGACGGCGAAGGTGAAGGTCGAGGAGGGCGGCGACGGCGGCGCGTTCCTGTTCCTGGACACGCGGGCCCACGGCACGCGAGGCCCGGCGCCGTTCGTGCCGGAGTGGACGGCGCCGAGCGTCGCGGGGGCGTTCGCGGTGGCCCTCGACGTCCACAACCCGCCGAGCGAGGAGATGTTCACGCCGTGGGGCAACTACCAGGACCTGCCCCAGCGCGAGGTCTCGCTGCACTGGGACGGCCGCGAGGTGGCGAAGCGCGTGGCGCCGGCGGAGTTCCGCGGCCGCGAGGCCGCGCTGTCGATCGAGGTGCGGCACGTCGTCGGCGGCGCCGAGGTGACGGTCGAGCTCGCGGGCGCCACGGTGTACGACCGGACGTTCGTGGCGGGGCTCGCGCCGTTCGAGGCGCGTCTCGCCGTGGGCGCGGGCACCCGGGCGGACGCGACGACGACGTTCGACGTCACGGGGCTCCGCCTCGCTTCCGACGGGCCCACGACGGCGCCGCGGCCGCCGCTGCACGTCGAGGTGTTCCACCACGTGCGGACCGACAACCAGCGCACGGCCCACGAGGCCGAGGTGGACCTGCCGCCGGCGGCGTGGGCGTTCGGCCGCGTGCTGCTGACGCTCGACCTGCACGACGCGGGCGACGCGTGGGACGAGTGGGACCGCAACGGCGAGGTGTCGGTGGTCGACGACGCGGGGCGGAAGCTCGGGATCGTCCCGTTCATCACGTCGTACCGCACGCCCTGCCACTGGGTGGTGGACGTGACCGACTTCCGGCCGCTGCTCGCGGGCCGGCGCAGGTTCGAGATCGCGGCCGGCACGAACTTCTACAAGGGGCGCGGCTACCTCATGAGCGTCGCGCTCGACTTCCACCCGGGCACGCCGGAGCGCGTCGCGGCGGAGGTGGTGCCGCTGTGGGTCGGGACCGCGACGTACCGGTCGGCGGAGAACCACTTCCGCGACTTCTTCGAGCCGCGGACCGTCGCGGTCGGCGCGGACGTGGTCGGGGCGCGGTTCCGCTGCACGACGACGGGGCACTCGCAGGTCGGCGAGTTCACGCCGTCGAAGCGGGCGCTCGTCGTCGAGCGCGCGGCGCCGGCGGGCGGCGCGGCCCCGGCCGAGGGCGCGGCGGCGGCCCGGTTCGAGCACACGCTCTGGAAGACGGACTGCTACCTCAACGCGAACCGGCCGCAGTTCGGGACGTGGCAGTTCGCGCGGGCCGGGTGGGCGCCGGGC
Source organism: Planctomycetia bacterium (assembly GCA_016795345.1). GTDB lineage: Bacteria > Planctomycetota > PLA2 > PLA2 > JAEUHO01 > JAEUHO01. Next base: position 2,023 of record JAEUHO010000400.1, read on the forward strand.
GACGTGGTCCGCCCGTGGGAGGTGGACCTCTCGGCCGAGGCGCGCGCGGGGACGACCGTGTCGCTGCGGTACGTGCCCGAGCCGTACGCGTTCCCCGCGGGCGAGAAGGCGCCGCCGGAGGGCGAGGTCGCCGCGGCCACCCACGTCGTGCGGGCCTACCTGGTGCTCTTCCGCGCGCCGACGGGCCTCGTGGACGCGCCGACGCTCCGCGTCACCGACGTCGTCGCCGACGGGAACGCGGCCCGTGCCGGCGTGAAGGCCGGCGACTACCTCTCGAGCTACGACGGCCGCCCCGTGGCGACGACCGACGAGCTGCGGGCGGCGGTGAAGGCCGCCCAGACCCCGGGTCGCGAGGACGTGCCCGTCGTCCTCTACCGCGGCGCGGACCGTCTCGAGCTCCGCCTCCGCCCGGGCCTCCTCGGCGTCCACCTCTCCTCCCGCTGACACCGTAACCACGGGGTCGCCGCCCTTCGACCCGCGGGAGGAAGGGCGGCGGCGCGCAGGGGAGCGTCGACGGGGCCCCCGAGTCGCTGGTAGGGTGCCCGCCATGGCACCGAGCGCGCGCGGCTCCCGACGCGCCCCGCACGACGCCGGGCCTCGCGGTCCGTCGCCGCGCTGGGGTTGACCGCCCCGACGACGCGCGGTGCGCGACCTCTCCGCCCCCCTCGACGCGGCGCGCCGCCTCGGAGGCCTCGCGTGACCCGACGCGGCCGAACGCTCGCGGTGGCGTCGCTCGCGTGGACGCTTGCGCTGGCCGGCGCCTGCGCCACGCCCGCCCCGTCGGGCGGGGAGCTCCGCCGTCGAGCGCTGCACGACGCGTCGGACCGCACCGGCGTCGCCGTGGCGCCCGACGCGATCGGCGCCGCCGCCGCGGACGCCCTGGCCGCCGCGCCGCTCACCGACGCGAACGCCGTCCGGCTCGCGGTCCTCGCCCATCCGTCGGTCCGCGCGGCGCTCGCGCGGCTCGGGGTGACGCGGGCCGACCTGGTGCAGGCCGGGCTGATCTCGAATCCGGTGTTCGCCGCCGACGCGATCGACTTCTCCGGCCGCCCGGAGCTCGAGTTCGCGCTCGCGCAGCCGTTCCTCGACCTCTTCCTCCGGCCCCTGCGCGCGCGCGTCGCGAGCGCCGAGCTCGCGGCCACGGAGGCCGCGGTCGCGCGCGACCTCGTCCACCTCGCCTTCGAGGTCCGGCGCGCGCTCGCCGAGGTGCGCGCCGCCGATCGCCTGACCTCGCTGCGGCGCGACGCGCTCGCCACCGCGACGTCCGCCCGCGAGCTCGTCGAGCGCCTCCACGCCGCCGGCAGCGTGTCGGCCCCCGAGCGCACGCTCGTCGAGGACGCGGAGCTGCGCGCCCGGCTCGCGCTCCTCGAGGCCGAGGCCGCGGCGGAGGAGGCCCGCGAGACGGTCGCGGCGCTGTTCGGCGACGCGCGGCCGCCGCCGGGGTTCGCCGTACCCGACGGACCGCGGGACGAGCTCCCCGCCCTCGACCTCGGCGACGTCGAGGCGCGCGCCTGGCGCGCGAGCCTCGACGGCCGCGAGGCCGAGGCCCTCCTCGACGCCGCGGTCCACGGACGGACCCTCGCCGGCCGGCGGGCCGGCATGCGCACCTTCGAGCTCGGCGCGGTCGCGCGCCGCGAGCCGGACGCCACGTTCGGCGCGGGCCCCGCGGTGGCGCTGACCGTGCCGATCCTCGACCACGGGCAGGCCGCGTCGGCGCGGGCCGACGCGGTCGTGGCGGTCCGGGCGGCGGAGCGCGACGCCCTGCGGCTGCGGGTCGAGTCCACGGCGCGGCGGCTGCGCGGGCGCGTGCGCGCGACGGGCGAGCGCGCGGCCCTGCTCCGCGACCGCCACCTCCCGCTCCGCGCGCGGTTCGTCCGCGAGACGCTCCAGCGGTACGACGCGATGCAGGTCGGCGCGTTCGACGCGCTGGCCGCGAAACGCGAGGAGCTCGAAGCGCAGCAGGCGTACGTGGCGACGCTGCGGACGGCGTGGCTCGCGCGCCTCGACCTCGAGGAGCTGCTCGCCGGGAGCCTCGTGGACCTGGCGCACGCGACCCCGATCGACGACCGGGCCTCGCCGCCCCAGGAAGGAGACTGACGTGCCGACCACCCGACGCGACTTCCTCGGGGCCGGGACCCTCGCGGCCGGCCTCCTCGGGTGCGGGCTCCGGCCGGCCGTCGCGGCGCCGGGGGACGCGCCCGCGCCCGCCGGCGCGGCGGAGCCGCCGCCCCATCGCCCCGTCGTCACGCCGGACGGCGCCACCCTCGGCCACCGCCTCGTGGACGGCGTCAAGGTGATGCACCTCGTCGCGGAGGAGGTCGACCACGAGTTCGCGCCCGGCCTCGTGGCCCGCTGCTGGGGCTACAACGGCCGCGTGCACGGCCCCACGATCGAGGCCGTCGAGGGCGACCGCCTGCGGGTCTACGTGACCAACCGACTGCCGGCGCCGACGACGGTCCACTGGCACGGGCTCCACGTCGCCAACGGGTTCGACGGCGTCAGCGGCCTCACCCAGCCCGCGATCCCGCCGGGCGCGACGTTTCTCTACGAGCTGACGCTGACCCAGCACGGGACGTTCATGTACCACTCGCACCACGACGAGATGGTGCAGATGGCGATGGGCTTGATGGGGATGTTCGTCGTGCACCCGCGCCGGCCGGCGTCGCCCCCGCCCGACCGCGACTACGCCTACCTCTTGAGCGAGTGGGCCGTCGACGCGGGGCTCCGCCGGCCCGACCCGAACGAGATGTCGGACTTCAACGTGCTCACGTTCAACGGCCGCGTGTTCCCCGGGACCACGCCGATGGTGGCGCGGCGCGGCGAACGGGTGCGGATCCGCATCGGCAACCTGTCGGCGACGGACCACCACCCGATCCACGTCCACGGGCACAGCGTCGAGGTCGTGGCGACCGACGGCGGCGACATCCCGGCGGCCGGGCGCTGGCCGGAGACGACCGTCCTCGTGCCGACGGGCAGCGTGCGCGTCCTCGAGTTCGTCGCCGACCATCCGGGCGACTGGGCGGTCCACTGCCACATGACGCACCACACGATGAACCAGATGGGGCACGGGCTGCCGAACCTGATCGGCACCGACGCGGCGGCGTTCGACGCCGCCGTCCGTCGCCACCTCGCGCCGGGCGACGGCGCGGCCGCGGTCGAGCCGCTGCCGAACGCGATCCCGATGCTCGGCGCCGTCGGCCCCCACGGCTACGTGCACATGGGCGGGATGTTCACGATCCTCAAGGTGCGGGACGCGTTGATCGGCGACGCCGCCCCCGGTTGGTACGAGGCGCCCCCGGGCACGACCGCGGCGCCGGCCACCGCGGAGGCGCTCGCGCGGGACGGCATCGACCTGCGCGTCGTCCCCGCGCCCGACCGGCCTCCCGCACCGAAGCCCGCCCCGCCCCCGCCGGGTCACGGCCACCACCACGGCGGCGGGTGACGCCATGCGCGACGACGTGCCCTCCGGCCCCCCCATCGAGGCGCTGTTCGCGCAGCGCGCGCGGTTCGAGCGGTTCCTCCGCCGCCGCGTGCGGTCGTCCGCGGACGCCGACGACGTGCTGCAGACCGCCTTCGCGAACGCGCTGAAGCGCGATCGCTGGCCGCGCGACCGCACCCGCGTCGTCACGTGGTTCTACCGCGTGCTGCGCCGGACGCTCCTCGACCACGTCCGTCGCGAGGACGCGCGCGCGCGCGGCATCGCGCGCCGGGCCTCCACGGCGACGCTCGGCGCGGCGACGGAGGAGGCGCTCCGCTCGACGGTCTGCGCGTGCGTCGCGGACCTGCTCCCGACGCTGCGGCCGGAGCACGCCGACATCCTGCGGCGCGTCGAGCTTGACGGCGACGCCGTCTCGACCGTGGCCCGCACGCTGGGGATCACGCCGGGCAACGCGGCCGTTCGCGTGCACCGCGCCCGGCGCGCGCTGGCGACGCGGCTCGAGGACCTGTGCGGCGCCTGCACCACCCACGGCTGCCTCCGCTGCACCTGCGCCGAGCGGGGCCCCGCGCCGGGGGTGTAATCGATCGGACGGGTCGTGCGTCTGCGTGGGTGAGTCCCCTGGAGACCCCCATGAACACGACGATAGACCGCTCCCCCTGCTGCGACGAGGCGCACGACGCGCACCCCCCCGGCACCGAGTCCCCGACCCCGCCGCACGGGGTCCCCGCGACGCCGGGGGCGCACGCGCCGCCCCCCACACCCCCGACCCGGCCCGTCGGCGCGCCCTTGGACGCGCGGACCGTGTGGACGTGCCCGATGCACCCGGAGGTCACGAGCGACCACCCGGGCGACTGCCCCAAGTGCGGCATGCACCTCGAGCCGAGCACCGCGTCCCTGGAGGCCCCGGCGTCGCACGACCACGACGCCGGCCGCGCGCGCCGCGGGCTGATCGTCGCGGCGATGCTGACGACGCCGCTCGTCGTGATCGGGATGGGCGCGCACCTGCTCGGCCTCGGGCACCTGCTGCCCGGTCGGTGGCGCCCGGTCGCGGAGCTGCTCCTCTCGACGCCGGTCGTGTTCGGGGCCGGCTGGTCGCTGCTCCGGAAGGGTTGGTACTCGCTCGTCCACCGCAGCCTCAACATGTTCACCCTCATCGCCGTCGGCGTCCTCGTCGCCTACGCGTACAGCGCGGCGGTCACGTTGGCGCCCGGCCTCGTCCCGCCCGCCTATCTCGGCCCCGACGGCGCGCCGGGCGTCTACTTCGAGGCCGCGGCGGTGATCGTCACCCTGGTGCTCGTCGGGCAGGCGCTCGAGGCGTCGGCGCGCCGGCGCACGGGCGATGCGCTCCGTTCGCTCCTCTCGCTCGCGCCGGCGTCGGCACGGCGCGTGGCGGACGACGGCTCGGAGACCGACGTGCCGCTCGCCACGCTCGCGCCGGGCGACCGGTTCCGCGTCCGGCCCGGCGAGCGCGTGGCCGTGGACGGCGTCGTGCTCGAGGGCGTCAGCCCCGTGGACGAGGCGATGCTGACCGGCGAGCCGCTGCCGGTGACGAAACGCGAGGGCGACCGCGTGGTCGGCGGGACCCTGAACGGCGCGGGGTCCCTGCTCGCACGCGCCACGGCGGTCGGGCTCGACACCGTGCTCGCGCGGATCGTCGCGCGGGTCGGCGAGGCGCAGCGGAGCCGCGCGCCGATCCAGGCGCTCGCGGATCGCTTGGTGGCGTGGTTCGTGCCCGCCGTCCTCGTCCTCGCCCTCGCGACGTTCGCGGGGTGGTGGGCGTTCGGGCCGGCGCCCGCGCTCCCCCACGCCCTCGCGGCCGCGACCGCGGTGCTGATCGTCGCGTGCCCGTGCGCGCTCGGCCTCGCGACGCCGCTGTCCGTCATGGTCGGGATGGGGCGCGGCGCGCAGGCCGGCCTCCTCTTCCGCGACGCCGAGGCCCTGCAGGCGCTCCGCGACACGGACACGCTGCTGGTGGACAAGACCGGCACGCTGACGGCCGGCAAGCCCGCGCTCGTGGACGCGTGGAGCCCGGACGGCGGCGCCGACGCAGCGCTGCGGCTCGCGGCGGCCGTCGAGCGCGGCAGCGAGCACCCGATCGCGGCGGCGGTCACCGCGGCGGCCGAGCGCCGCGGCCTGCCCCCGGCCGTCGCGGCCGACGTCCGCGTCGTCCCCGGCCGCGGGATCGCCGGGACCGTGGACGGCCGCCGGGTCGTCGTCGGCACGGACGCGTTCCTGCGGGAGGAGGGCGTCGATCCCGCGCCGCTCCGGGCCCGCGCCGGCGCGCTCCGGCGCGCGGGCACCAGCGCGGTGCTGGTCGGCGTCGAGGGACGGCCCGCCGCGGTCCTCGGGATCGGCGACACCGTGCGCCCGACGACCCCCGCCGCGCTCGCGGCGCTCCGCGGCGAGGGCCTCCGCGTGGTCATGGTGACGGGCGACGACCCCGTCACCGCGGCGGCGGTCGCGGCGGACCTCCGCATCGACGAGGTGCACGCGGGCGTCCTCCCCGAGGAGAAGGCGGCGATCACCGCGCGTCTCCAGGCGCGCGGCCACCGCGTCGCGATGGTGGGCGACGGCGTGAACGACGCCCCGGCGCTCGCGCAGGCCGACGTCGGCCTGGCCATGGGCACCGGGACCGACATCGCGATCGAGAGCGCCGGCGTGACGCTCGTGCAGGGCGACCTGCGCGGCGTGGTCCGCGCACGGCGCCTGAGCGTCGCGGCCTCGCGCAACATCCGCCAGAACCTCGCGTTCGCGTTCGGCTACAACGTCCTCGCGCTGCCGCTCGCAGCCGGCGCCCTCTACCCCGCGTTCGGCTGGGTCCTCAGCCCGGTGATCGCCGCCGCGGCCATGACCCTCAGCTCGATCTCGGTCGTCCTCAACGCCCTCCGGCTCCGCGCCGCGAGGTTGTGAGCGCGGCCCGACCGCCGCCGACGGCGAGGCCCGGCGGCATCCGCGGGTGGGCGCGTCCGCGTCCTGGCCGGCGCCGTCGCCGGCCCGGATCGCGAGGACGTGCCCGTCGTCCTCTACTCCGGCGCGGACCGGCTCGACCTCCGCCGAGCCCTTTGTCTCGCGGTCCGACCGGGGGATCTCAAGTCGACTCACCCCCGAGAACCGCGACGCCCGGCGAGTTGCGCACCCGTGAGGGTGCGCCTATGCTGCAACGAATGCGCTCGATCGGGCCCACGATCCTGACCCTGCTGGCGGTGGTGTGCCTATGGGCCCCCCCCGCCGCGGTGGTCCACGCGCATGACGACGGCCATGCCCCCCACTGCCACGGGAGCGCGTCGCAGGGTGGGACTCACCTGCCGCTCCGGGCGCGGCACGGCGCGGATGGACGGCACGCCCACCGGCATGCCCATCCCCACGCCCACCCGCACCCCCACGACCACGCCCATCCGCACGGCGGGCCGTCGGAGGCGGCCGGGGACGGTTCGGGCGAGGCCCCCTCCGAGCCGCACGTCCACCTGGACGACGGAATCGACGCCGTCTCCCGCCTGCGCGGGAGCACCGGTGCCGGGGCGCCGGCGGACCCGTCGGCGACGTACGTGCTGGTCCTGGCGTGGGGCAGCCCGAGCCCGTTGGCGCCGACCGACGCGCACCGGGCCTCGCGTACCCAACGCGCCCGACCGCCCGATCCAGCCCGCGCGCTCGATGTCCTGATCGCGCTCGGCCGACTGCAGGTCTAGACCGGACCTCCCCGTGCCGATCGAGCCGCCCCCTCGCGACCGCGAGGCCCGGCGCCGATCGATCGCTCGCACGCCCGCCGCGTGACCGCGTCCCCGCGGTCGTCGCCGTTCCGGTCCCCGTCCGCGGCCCCGCCGCCGCCGACGTCCGCGCCCCACGGAGGAGGTCCCGATGCGTGCCCGTTCCCTCGTCGTGTCGTTCCCCGCCCTCGTCCTGCTGGCCGGCTGCGGGGCCGGCGCGCCCGCGCCGACGCCGCCGTCCGCGGCGGCACCGCCGATCACGAACCGCATCCCGCTCCCGCCCGAGGTCGTCGCGAACCTCGGCATCACGTTCGAGAAGGCCCGGCGCGGGCGCCTCGAGACCCGCCTCCGCGTGCCGGGACGCGTGGAGATCGCGCCGGAGGCGCGCTACGCCGTGCGCGCGCCCGCGCCCGGGCGCGTCGCCCTGCGGGTCGCGCGCTGGCAGCGGGTCGCGAAGGGCGACGTCGTGGCGGAGCTCGTGTCGCCGGACCTGCGGAGCGCGCAGGACGCGCTGGCGGAGGCCGAGGCGTCGGTCACGCGCGCGGGGCTCGAGCTGGCGCGCGCGCGCGCCGAGGCGCCGGCGATCGCCGAGGTCGCGCGGGCCGCGGACGCGGCGTGGAGCGCGGCCCGCGAGCGCGAGACCGCGGCGCGCGCCCATCAGGAGCAGGTCGCGGCGCTGGTACGCGAGGCCCGCGCGCGGATCGACGCCGTGACGAAGCTGTCGGCCGACGGCGGGCTCGCCGCGGGCTCGGTCTTCGCCGCCCGGAAGGACCACGTGGACGCGCAGGCGGCGGCGCTCGACGCGGCGCGCCGCGTCGACGACGCGCGCGACGCCGTCGCCGCGCTGTCGCTCGAGCGCGTCCGGGCCGCGGCCCGCGCCGACGCCGTCGCGATCGAGCTCGAGCTGCTCGCGCAGCGCCGCGCGACGCTGGAGGCCGGCGCTCGCCAGCACCTGCGGGGCCTCGCCGTGCTGACCGGCGGCGACGTCGCGGCGCTGCTCGCGACGACGGCCGGTCGGCCGGCCTGGACGACGCTCGAGGCGGTCCCGATCCGCGCGCCCGCCGACGGGCTCGTGACGGAGCTCGTCGTCACGGACGCGGAGTGGGTCGAGGCGGCGGCGCCGATGCTCCGGATGGTGGACCCGCGACGGATGGTCTTCCGGGGCGAGGTCCCCGAGGCGGACGTGGCGCGCATCCCGGACGCGGCCGAGGTCGCGATCGAGGTCGGGTGCGCGACGTGCGCGCGGATCGAGACGCGGCTCGGCGCCGCAAGGCCGCTCGCGGACCCGCGGACGCGGACGGTCCTCCTCGAGGCCCCGTTGCCGGGCGATGCCTCGGCCTACCCGGACGGCGCGTCCGCGACGGCCGCCGTGCTGCTCGAGCGCAGCCCGGCGGAGGAGACGCTGATCCCGACGGCGTGCGTCGTGCAGGACGAGCTCGAGCTCCTCCTGTTCCGGCGCGACCCCGCGCGACCGGACCAGGTCATCCGCACGGTGGCCGCGCTCGGGCGCCGCTCGGACGGGTGGGTCGAGGTGCTCGCCGACGTCGCCGAGGGCGACGAGGTCGTCCGCGCGGGGATCCACCAGCTCCGGCTCACCGGCGGCGGGAAGCCCCCCGCGAACGGCCACTTCCACGCCGACGGCACGTGGCACGAGGGGAAGGACTGACCCGTGCTGAACCGCCTCATCCGCTGGTCCCTCGAGAACCGCTGGCTGGTGCTGATCCTGGCGCTCGGCATCGTCGCCGGCGCGGGCGTGCACCTGCGGCACATGCCCCTCGACGTCTTCCCGGAGCTCAACGCCCCCACCGTCACCGTGATGACGGAGGCCCCGGGCTTCGCGGCGGAGGAGGTCGAGCGCGCGGTCACGTTTCCCCTCGAGAGCGCGCTCAACGGGCTCCCGGGCGTGCGCCGCGTGCGCTCGTCCTCGGCGACGAGCCTCTCGATCGTGTGGGCGGAGTTCGACTTCGGCGAGGACATCCACCGCGCGCGGCAGCTCATCGGGGAGAAGCTCGCCCAGGCACGCGAGGCCCTGCCCGAGAACGTCCATCCGCCGGAGATGACCCCCGTGACCAGCATCACGGGCGAGGTGATGCTGCTCGCGCTGACCGCGACGGACGGCGGCGCGAGCCCGCTCGAGCTCCGCCGCGTCGCGGAGTTCGAGCTCCGCACGCGGCTCCTCGCCATCGGCGGCGTCGCGCAGGTGACCGCGCTCGGCGGCGCGCTCCCGGAGTTCCAGGTGCACGTCCGCCCGGACGACCTGCTGCGCCACGGCCTCTCCCTCGACGACGTCGCCGCCGCGGCGGCCGCCGCGCACGCCCCCGTGGGCGGCGGCTACCTCGCCGACGTCGGCGGCCGCGAGCTCCCGATCAGCCCCCTCACGCGCGCCGAGACCGTGGACGACATCGCGTCGACCGTCGTGGGCGAGTGGCGCGGCACGCCGGTGACCCTCGCGCGCGTGGCCGACGTACGCGAGGGCGGCGCCCCGCGCCGCGGCACCGGGTCGGCGAACGGCCGCGAGGCGGTGATCCTCACCGTGCAGAAGAACCCCGGCGTGAACACGCTCGCGCTCACCGAGGCGATCGACCGCGCCCTCGACGAGTTCGAGCGGTCCATGCCCGCGGGCACGCGGCTCGACCGCCACGTGTTCCGGCAGGCCGACTTCGTGCAGGTCGCGGTCCGCAACGTCCTCCACGCGCTCCGCGACGGCGTGATCTTCGTCGTGCTGATCCTCGTGTTGTTCCTGCTGAACTTCCGCACGACGTTCATCACGCTGACCGCGCTGCCCCTCTCGATCGGCGCCGCCCTCCTGATCCTCCACGCGTGGGGCGCGTCGATCAACGTGATGACGCTCGGCGGGCTCGGGGTGGCGATCGGCTCCCTCGTGGACGACGCGATCGTGGACGTCGAGAACGTGTTCCGCCGGCTGCGGCAGAACGCGGCCCTGCCGGCGGCCGAGCGGCGCCCGGCGCTCCAGGTCGTCTACGACGCGAGCGTGGAGGTGCGCTCGGCCATCCTCGTCGCGACGTCGATCATCGTCCTCGTCTTCGCCCCGCTCTTCCTCCTGTCGGGCGTCGAGGGGCGGCTCTTCCAGCCCCTCGGGGCGTCGTACGTGATCAGCCTCGCGGCGTCGCTGGTCGTCGCGGTGACCGTCACGCCGGTCCTCTGCTACTGGCTGCTCGGGAGGGCGAAGGCCGTCGAGTCCGGCCGCGACGGCTGGCTCGTGCGCGTCCTCAAGCGGGGCTACGCGCGCGGCCTGGCCTTCGCCCTGCGCCGGAAGCCCGTCGTCGTCGCGGGCGCGCTCGCCGCCGTGGCCGGGTCCCTGCTGCTCGTGTCGACGTTCGGGTCGTCGTTCCTGCCGGAGTTCAACGAGGGCAGCATCACGTTGTTCCTCAACACCCCCGCCGGCACCTCCCTCGTCGAGTCCGACCGCATCACGGGCCACGTGGAGACCCAGGTCGCGAGGCTGCCCGGCGTCGCGTCGGTGACGCGGCGCACCGGGCGCGCCGAGAACGACGAGCACGCCGAGCCGGTGAGCGCGAGCGAGCTCGACGTGCGGCTCCGCCCCGGCGCGCGGGTCGAGGAGGTCCATCGCGCGCTGGTCCGGCTCTTCGACGCGACCCCCGGGCTGACGGCCCAGATCGGCGGGCCGATCGCCCACCGCCTCTCCCACATCCTCTCCGGCACGCCCGCCGCGGTGGCCATCAAGCTGTTCGGCGACGACCTCGCCACGCTGCGGACGATGGCGAAGGACTGCGAGCGTGCGCTGGCCGGGGTGCCGGGCGTGCGCGACCTGGTGGCCAATCGCGAGATCCGCGCGGCCCACCTCCCGATCGCGTTCGATCGCGACGCGCTCGCGCGCCACGGCCTCACGCCGGCCGACGCCGCGCGGCAGGTCGAGACGGCGTTCCTCGGACGGCACGTCGGTGTGATCCACCGGGGCGGCGCGCGCTCCGACGTCGTGCTCCGGCTCGGGGACGCGTGGCGCGACGAACCGTCGGACGTCGAGGCGTTCCTCCTCCGCGCGCCGTCGGGGGCCATGCTCCGCCTCGCGACGGTGGCGGAGGTCCGGGAGGACGTGACGTCGAGCCTGATCACGCGGGAGAACGTGAAGCGCAAGGCGGTCGTCTCGTGCAACGTCGCCGAGGGCCACAACCTCGGCGACCTCGTGGCCGAGATCCGCCGGCGCGTCGACCCGATCGTCGCCGCCCATCCCGGGACGTTCGTCGAGTACGGCGGGCAGTTCGAGGCGCAGGCCGAGGCCAGCCACCGGATCCTGCTCTCGTCGCTGGCCGTGCTCGTCCTCGTCGTCGGCGTGCTGTTCGCCTCGCTCCGCGCCGTCCGCCCGGTGCTCCTCTGCCTCGTGAACCTCCCGCTGGCACTGGTCGGCGGCGTCGCCGCGGTCTTCGTCGCGGACTCCCCGTCCGTGCTCGGGAACGCCGTGGCGCTGTTCCGCGGGGGTTACGTGGCGCCCGTCCTCTCCATCGCGTCGCTCGTCGGGTTCATCGGGCTCGCGGGCATCGCGATCCGCAACGGCCTCCTCCTCATCGACCACTACTACCACCTCATGGAGCGCGAGGGCGTCCCCAAGGACGTCGCGGTGGTCCAGGGCTCGCTCGAGCGCCTCGTCCCGATCCTCATGACCGCGATCTCGTCGGCACTCGCGCTCGTGCCGCTCGTCCTCGCGAAGGGCGAGATCGGGAGCGAGCTCCAGCACCCGCTCGCCGTCGTGATGCTCGGCGGGCTCGTCAGCAGCACCGTGCTCAACCTGTTCGTCGTCCCCGTCGGGTTCGCGCTGTTCGGCGGCGGCCCCCGCGCCGCCGTCACCGACCCCGTCGTCGTCGCCCGTCCCTGACCTTCGTCCGTACCCCCCGTCCCCCGCGGAGTCCCCCCATGCGTGCCACCGTCCCCGCCCTCGCGCTCCTCGCCGCCCTCACCGGTTGCGGCGACTCGCCGCAACCCGCCCCCGCCCCGGCGACGGCACCGCCCGCGGCGGCCCCGCCGACGGCCGCCGCGACGGACCACGGCGCCGCCGTGGACCTCGGCCGCCTCACGCTCGCCGGCCACGAGCTCGCCGTCGTCCGGCTCGGCGACGTCGTCCCCGGCAAGGAGGGCGCGTTCGAGGTCGACCTCGTGAAGGCGCCGGCCGGCGTCACCGTGGCGACCGTTGGGCTGTACGCCTGGGTCGAGGCGCAGGAGGGCGGCCCCGCGAGCGCGCCGGCGAAGGCGTCAGTCGAGGGCGGGAAGCTCCACGTGCACGTCACCGCGCGGGCGGACGCGCCGCCGCTGAAGCGCATCGTCCTCCGACTGCGGTACGCGAACCTCGACGAACGCGGGAGCCTGCCGCTGGACGGCCACGGGCATGAGCACGGCCCCACGCCGCACGAGGGCGTGGTCGCGGCGTTCCACGGGCCCGAGGGGGTCCTCGCCGGGCACCTCGAGCTGAAGCTCCACGACGACAAGGGCGACCTCGAGCTCTGGCTCGCGACCGACGCGGCCATCAAGGCCCCGTTCGACCTGCCGGTCGCGGCCACGGTCCGCGTGCAGTTCGTCGACGTCGGCAACCGCGTCGTCGAGCTGCGGGTCCGGAACACGACGACGAACGAGGACGAGGCGGGGGTGGCGAACGTCCGCGGCGGACGGACGAACTACTTCATCTTCCCGGGCGAGACCGGCGCCGACGCGGCCTGGCTGGTCGGGGCGAAGTTCGCGTCGATCGTGAAGGTCACGTTCGAAGCCGAGGGGCGCACGTACACCTCCGAGGAGTTCATGCTCGTCCCCCACACCCACGCCGACGGCCACGGCCACAAGTAGCCCACCCACCAGCATCGTGGAACAACGGGGTCGTCGCCCCAACTCGCCGGCGGGCGACACCGAGACAACGGGGTCGTAGCCCTTCGTCTCGCCGTCGACACCGAGACAACGGGGTCGTAGCCCTTCGTCTCGCCGTCGACAGCGAGACAACGGGGTCGTAGCCCTTTGTCTCGCTGTCGGACCGGGGGGAAGGCGGGGCGACGGGGGCGGCGCCCGTCGTCCCGGCTACTTCAGCGTCTTCAGGAACTCGATCAGGTCGGCCTGGTCGTCGGACGAGAGGGCCGCGAACGCGTCGCGGGACGCCTGCCCCTCGCCCCCGTGCCAGAGGATCGCCTCGGTGATCGTCGTCGCCCGCCCGTGATGGAGGTACGGCGGCTCGCTGGCGAACCCCCAGAGCTTCTTCGTCAGCCACATCCGCGTCGGGACGCCCGCCTGCACGAGCTTCTCGGTGTCGAGGAGCGGGCCCATGTCGTGCCGCTTGAAATCGGTATAGACCGGCACCCACACGGAACCGTCGCCCTCGCGCGACAGGCGAGGACCGGGGCCGTACCGGGTCAGGTCGACCTCGAACGCGACGCCGACGTCGGCCGGACGGAGGTTGCCCGCCGGGTTGAACGGGTTGGGCTCGCGGAACACGGGGTCGAGCAGCCGCAACGCGGGCACGTGACAGACGGCGCACCCGATCGCCTCGAACGCCCGGGCGCCGCGACGCGCGGCCGCGCGCACCCGGTGGTCCCATGGCTCGCGCGGCAGCGGCGCCGGGAGCGTCGCCTGGAAGACCGTCAGCGCGGTGATGTCGCCGACGGTCAGCTCGTCGGCCTTGCCGTCGCCGTCGGGGTCGAGGCCCGCGCCGAACCGCTCCGACGACTGCATGCCGTGGTGGTGGTTCACCGCGTTGTTGCTGAACTCGCGCAGCGACACGACGACGCCCTTCTGGTGGAACGGCTTGACCACGAGGTCGGCGTCGAGCCCCTCGACGGCCGACGTGTCCACGGTCCCGTCGCCGTGGGCGGTGAGCGCGCCGAACGAGATCCCCTTCGCCACGAGGGCGCGCGTGACGTCACGCCCCGCGCCCGTCGCGGCCGCGACCGCGGCCGCCCGGATCGCGTGGAGCTCGACGGTCAGCTCGCGCGCCAGGAGCTCGACGTACCCGGCGCCGAACATCCCGAGGGTGTTGCGCTCGTTCGCCACGCCCTCGAGCGTGTGGGTCTGGAACCCGTCCCCCTCGCCCGCGGGCGACGCGAAGTCCACGAACGGGAACCGCTGCCCGAGGACGAACACGTTCGCCACCTGGTCGCCGCCGCCGCCGATGGACGGCAGGTTGTGGCAGCCGACGCAGGCGTTGGCGTCCGGGCCGGAGATGCGGTTGAAGTTCTGGGGCGCCGCGCGGGCGGCCCGCGCCGCGCCGGTCCCGGTGGACGTCGGCCGCCCCTGGCCGTCGAGCGTGTTGAACGACGCCGCGAAGATCGCGCGGCCCGCCTCGACGAGGGCGTCCACCCCCACCCGGCCGGCCTCGACGTCGGCCTGCGCGACGTGCGCGCGGATCGTCGGCGCGTCGCCGACGGGCTCGCCCGCCGGGCCGTCGACGACGATCGACGGCGCGTCCGGCGGCAGGATCTGCAGCGTCTTCAGGAACGCCACGACCTTCGCGCGGTCCGCCTCCGACCGCGCGGCGAACGCGTCGCGCGACGCCTGTCCCTCGCCGCCGTGCAGGAGGATCGCCTCCGTGATCGTCGTCGCGCGGCCGTGGTGCAGGTACGGCGGCTCGCTCGCGAAGCCCCACAGCTTCTTCGTGAGCCACAGGCGCGTCGGGACGCCGGCCTGCACGACCTGCTCGTTGTCGAGGGCCGGGCCCATGTCGTGCCGCTTGAGGTCGGAGTACAGCGGCACGAGCACGCCGCCGCCCGGCTCGCGCGGGAGGTGCGGCCCCTCGCCCGCCAGCGTGAGGTCGACGGCCAACGGCGCGACCACGTCACCCGGACGCAGGTTGCCCGCCGGGTTGAACGGGTTCGGCTCGCGGAACACGGGGTCGTCGAGCCGCAGCGCCGGGACGTGGCAGACCGCGCAGCCGAGCGTCGTGAACAGCGCCTCGCCCTCGGCGACCGCCGTCCGCGCCGCGGCCTCCGGCGGCATCACGCGCCCCGGCACCGGCAACGTCGCCTGGAAGATCGTCGCGGCGGTGACGTCGCCGACGGTGAGCTCGTCGGCCTTCCCGTCGTGGTCGTCGTCGACGCCCGCGCCGACCCGCTCGCTCGACGACATCCCGTGGTGGTGGATCATCGCGTTGTTCGTGAAGACCCGCAGCGAGACCACGGCGCCCTTCTGGTGGAACGGCTTCACGACCAGGTCGGCGTCCACGCCCTCGACCGCCGACGTGTCCACGCTGCCGTCCGCGTGCGCCGTGATCGACCCGAACGCGACGCCCTTCGCCACCAGCGGCCGCGTCGCGTCGGACGACGACGTCCGCGCCGCCGCGACGGCCGCGGCCCGGATCGCGTGCAGCTCGACCGTCATCTCGCGCGCGAGCAGCTCGACGAAGCCCGCGCCGAACATCCCCGGGGTGTTCCGCTCGTTCGCCACGCCCTCGAGCGTGTGCGCCTGCCCGCCGTCGCCCTCGCCCGGCGGCTGCTCGAAGTTCACGAACCCGAACCGCTGCCCGAGCACGAAGACGTTCGCGACGTTGTCGCCGCCGGCGCCCGTCCGCGGCAGGTTGTGGCACCCCGAGCACGCGTTGGCGTCGGGCCCGGAGACGCGGTTGAAGTTCTGCGGCGCCTCGCGCCGCGCCCGCGGCACGCCGGTCCCCGCGGTCTCCGGCCGGCCCGCGCCGTCGAACGCGTTGAACGACGCCTCGAACAGCCGCTTGCCGTGCGCGATGAGGAACGGCACGTCGGCGGCCGCGGTCCCGACGTCGGCCGCCGCGACGTGGGCGGCGATCACCGGTCCGTCGCCGATCGCCGGCGGCGGCGCGTCGTCCGACCCGCCGAACCCGCACGCCGACAGCACGCCCGCCGCCAGCATCGCGGCCACCGACCCCGTCCGTCTCGCGCTGTGCATGCCGGTCTCCTGGCCCGAACGCCCGGGGGAACCTACCCCCGCGGGCGTCGAACGGGGAGCGCCGCCGTCCGCCACGAGACGGTGTATCGGACCGCCTTCATCCGCAATGCGGTCGGCCCCCGGGCCTCGCGTACCCGCGCCTTCGACCGCGCCCCGGGCCTGCGACCGCCGGCCCTACTTCTTCGGCAGCAGGATCGTGAACACGAACCGGAAGCCGAAGCCCTCGGCGCCGCCCTCCGGCGACTCGGCCCAGTACCGGACGCCGCCCGTGAGGCTCACCGGCAGCCGGCCCAGCTTCACCAGCTTGCCGACGGTCAGGTTGACCGGCACCGACCAGTCCTTCCCCTCCCAGTCGTACGTGGACTCGGTGTTGAGGCCGAACGTCCACGCGTCCTTCGTCGTGTACGACAGGAACGGCTGCACGAACGTCGCGTTGACGTCGGCCCGGTCCTCGTCGCCCGCGAACGACCACAGGTGGTTCGCGAGGACACCGACCGTCCAGCCGCACTTCTGCGTCAGCACGACGAACGTCGGGCCCGCGGCCCACTTGCCGCCGCCGAGCCGGTCCTCGGACGCGGTGGGGAAGAGGATCGCCGGGCCGGCGCCCCAGATGATCCCGCCCGCGGTGGGCTCCTTCGGCGAGAAGAACGCGCTCTGGAGGATGTCACCGAGGCCCGAGGCGCCGTCGTCGCCCGGGAACATGTCCTGCTGGCTGATGATCGGCACGATGGTGCGCGAGATCACGTTCCACGAGCAGTTCAGCGTGATCGGGATCACCGGCTGGATGTTCACCCGCACGATCGACCCGTCGTCGTCGGGGCCGTACCCCTCGTCGTAGTTGAACTGGATCGGGATGCTGATGAGCGCGGCGACGGGGTTCGAGAGCTTCTTCGCGAGGTCCTCGGCGCCGCCGGCCTCGCCCCCCTCGGCGCCCGCGCCCTCCGCGCCGCCGGTCCGCACGGCGTCCGCGCGCCCGTCGTCCCACGGCATCGCGCCCGCGGGCCCGGCGTCGGCCGCCGCGGGGGCGGGGGGCATCGGCGACGCCGCGCGGTCGAACAGCCCGAGCGCCTCGCGCGCGTCGTCGGCGCGCACGGGCGCCGCGAACCCCGCGGCGACGACGGCCGCGCACGCGCACCACGAGAACAGGGAACGGACGCCCATGGAAGCCTCCCTCGCCCATCCAGCACGACGGGCACCGGGCGCGATCATAGGCTTTCGCGGCGCGAGGTTCCGCCCCCAAGTCGGCCGTTGCGCAATCCGGATCGTCGACGACGGCGACCCGCCCCCGGGGCACGCGAGGCCCGGCCGCCGGCGCTCCCGACCGCAAACGAACGGCGCGGCGGGGAGGGCCCCGCCGCGCCGAGGAGGTCGTCACGGACCGGCGGTCACTCCGCGGGCGTGTACCAGATGGGCGACGTGTAGGCCCGCTCCTGGAGCGTCATCGTCGTGCCCGGGTGCGGCTTGCTGCCGAACCGCTTGGCGTCGTACGCCGTCCAGCGCGGCGTCGGGATCTCGAGCACGCGCGCGTAGTAGAACGCGCGCTGCTTCGCGTCGAACGCCGGGTCCTTCCACACCGCGATCAGCTCGGGGTCGCCGATGGTGTTCGTCCAGACCGCGTTCTCGACGTCCACGGTGTTCCCGACCGGCGGGAGCTTGCCGTCGGCGCCGGGCTGGCGCTTGTCGGCGTCGCCCCACACCACGTCGTAGACCTTCTCCTGCAGCTCGCCCTTCGCGTCCATCCAGCCCTTGACGATCTGGATGCGGTCGAGGTTGGCCCCGATCGGGTCGCGCAGCGCGGCCACCAGGAACGTCGGGGCCTTGCCGGCCGGCGCGCCCGCGAGGTCGCCGCCCATGGGGACGCCCTTCGTATAGCCGACCACGGCCGGGTTGCGCGTGCGGGCGTCGGCAGCCTCGTAGTCCCAGCCGCCGAAGAAGCGGACCACCATGCGGGGGCCCGTCGTCGCGTAGGTCTCGCGGCGCTGCATGGCGTCGAAGACCGCCTCGCGCGTGTTCTCGGTGGCCCACACGGCGCCGTACCCGGACGAGGAGACCTCCCAGTCCATGATCTTCACGCCGGTCTTCGGGTTGTCGATGAACTTGGCGAGCATGCGCTCCGGGCTCGGCTCCTGCGGCGTCGTCTTCCCGAAGAAGTTCTCCTCCTCGGCGGACGCCATGCCCGTGTGGGTGTCGGTGCCGGAGATCAGGCCGAACTTGTAGGGGTTGACGCCGAGCATCGACTCGAGCTTCAGGCCGTTCTTGAGCGCGCTGCGGGCGTACTCGAACTCGAGCATCTCCTTCGACTTCGGCACGCTGCCGTCGAGGTTGCCCTTGTCCCAGCGCTCGAAGTTCGCGAACTCGTCGTTCGGCGACAGGAACGGGTGGGCCTCGCCGTCGCCCTTCGTCTGGGTGACCTCGTACAGCCGCTCCCACTTCTGGCGGGTCTCGGCGTACGCCCGGTCGAGCTTCTTCCCGAAGGCCTCGACCACGGGGAACATCAGGCCGTTGCTCAGGTTGCCGTTGTGGGCGATGGCGAGCACCTCGGTGCCGGTCTTCGCCTCGGTCGCGGCCATCCACTTCCAGAGGTCCTCCGGGTTGTCGCTGCCGAACGGCTTGTAGACCGTGAACGGCTCGACGAGGCGCGCCTGGGCGCCGTTCCCGCGGAAGATGACGTTGCGGTGGAGGTTGTTGCCGCCCGTGTTCGACGTCCACTCGAAGCCGATGAAGGCGGTGAAGCGGCCGGGCTCGTTCGCGCCCTCGGCGGCGTCGATCGTCTCGTGCCACGCGGTGCGGTAGCCCTTCGTGCCCGGGAAGTACATGAGCTCGCGCGGGAACGTGCCGTGCGAGAACGACATGATGATCTCGATCGCGGCGTCGGCGCCCTTGCCCGCCTGGATCATGTCGTACCACTTGCGGCCGGTCGCGTTCGCGAGGATCTCGGGCTTGCCGGCGAAGAGCGCCGGGAAGAAGCCCATGTTGTCGGAGTGGTCGGCGACCACGAGCCAGTCGAGGGGACGGGACAGCTTGGCCCGCTGGCCGCTGGAGGCCATGATCTCCTCGCCGCGCGCGTAGCGGTACGCGTCCTTCGGCGAGAGACGGCAGCCGAACGCGCCGGCGTCCATGGAGTAGCCGGTGTGGACGTGCTGGTCGCCGAACAGCGGCCGCGTGGGGAACGCGCGTCCGACGTAGGGCGAGTAGGGCGCCTTCGCGGCGTGCCCCTTCTCCATCGCCTCCTTGTCGGGCGGGCAGCAGGGGTGCCCGGCCTCCTCGTCGGCGGTCGCCGGCGAGGCCGACGCCCCGAACGAGCACGCGGCGAGCGCCGCGGCCCAAAGCCATCGAGTGTTCATGGGTCCGTCTCCGAGTACGAGGTTTTCGAACTCTACCCTGTCCGTGGACGCCGCTACCGCAGCGTCCAGCCGAGCATCAACAGCCCGGTCGCGGCCACCCAGCTGCCGGCGACCCGGACCACGATCCGGGCCGCGCGGGCGCGCAGCACGGCGACCTGGCCCGCGACGATCGACGCGAGCACGAACACCGTGCACGCGACCCCGACGAGCGCGACGCGCCCGCCGGCCACGGCGCCCAGCTCGCGCCCGTTGCCGAGCCCGAGCGCGACCCCCGCGACGACGGCCGCCCCGACCACCGCGGCGCGGGGCCACGGGCGGTCGGACGCCACGAGCACGCCGAGCAGCGCCGTCAGCGCGGCCCCCGAGGCCGGGGGGGGCGGCGGCAGGGCCGTCGCCGCGCCGAGCGCCATGCCCGCGAGCCACGCGACCGGCAACGCGATCACGACCGCGCGTCCGGTCCCCGGCCCGCGCAGGCCGCCGAGCAGCGCCACCGCGAGGGCGGGGAGCAGGTCGGAGACGACCACGAGCGGGTGCGCGAGGCCGTCGTAGAACGGGCCGAACCCCGTGTTCACGAGGTGCGCGTGCGCGTCGCGCGCGGTCGCGACGAGGACGAGCGCGGCGAGGAGGAGGGTCGGGCGCCTCACGTGACCGCGCCCCAGAGGAACCACGCGCCCGCGGCCGCGACGCCCGCGCCGGCCGCGCGGAGCGCCGCGCGCCCCGCCGGCCAGCGGTGGACGAGCCCGACGGCGATGCCCGCGGCGTGCAGGAGGCCCGTCGAGACGACGAAGCCGACGCTGTACGCGAAGCCGTCGGCGCCGGCCGGCAGCTCGGTGCCGTGCGCGTGGCCGTGGAAGACCGCGAACGCGCCGACGAGCACCGCCGCGACCGCGAGCGGCGGCCGCCACTCCGCGAGCACGGCGGCGCCGAGCACGAGGGCGGAGACCGCGATGCCGATCTCGGCGCCCGGCAGGTCGACGCCGAGCAGCCCGAGCATGCCGCCGAACGCCATGACCACCGGGAAGGTCACCGGCAGCAGCCACACCGCCGGCGCGCCGAGCTGCGCGCCCCAGAGGCCGACCGCCACCATGGCGAGCACGTGGTCGAGCCCCGAGACGGGGTGTCCGGCGCCGGCGAGGAAGCTGGCGGCCTCGCCCCCGCGCGCGTGCGCGAGGACCGTGAGCGGGCCGAGCCAGGAGAACGCGGACGCGGACGCGAGGGCGGGGATCACGCGAGGCCTCCGACGAGGGCGAGGGTGCGGTCGAGGGTCCAGAAGGCGCCCAGTGTGCCGATCGCGTACCCAGGGAGCCGGGCCACGGCCCGCGGCCACACCAGCTCGAGCTGCCGGAACGACCGGACGAGCGCCAGCACGAGCGCGACGAACGCGACCTGGCCCACCTCGACGCCCACGTTGAACGAGAGCAGCGCGAGCGGCAGGTCGGCCCGCGGGAGGCCGGTGTCGGAGAGCGCGCTCGAGAAGCCGAAGCCGTGCAGCAGCCCGAACGCGAACGCGACGACCCACGGGTGGCGCAGGGTGAGGCTCGTGCCGCCCCGCCACTTCCGGACGATCTCGGGCCCGAGGAATAGGATGCTGAGGGCGATCGCGGCGTTGAGGGGCGCCGCGGGCGCGTGCGCGATCCCGAGCGTGGCGACGGCCAGCGTGATCGAGTGCGCGACCGTGAACGCGGTGACCGTCTTGAGGAGCATCCCGCGCCCGTCCACGAGCAGCAGGAGGCCCAGGACGAACAGCAGGTGGTCCGCGCCGAACAGGATGTGCTCGATGCCCAGCGCGAGGAACCCGGCGAAGACCTCGCCGCGCCCCTGGGCCTCGGGGACGGTGGCGGCGGGCTGCTGCGGCGTGAGCCGCTTCGTCCACGTGGTGCCGTCGGCGTGCTGCACGCGCACGAGCGTGTCCGTCATGGTCACGTCGAGCCCGCGGATGCGCAGCGTCTGCCCCCGCAGGCCCGGCGCGCGGAGCGTCCAGGTCTGCACCGCCGCGCCGGGCGGCTTGCGCGTCGCCACCGGCGAGGTCGCGCGCGCGCCCGCCGGGAACTCCGGCACGAGGTCGAGCCGCGCCTCGCCCACCATGGGCGTCTTCCAGAGCACGTCGTAGTCGCCCGGCGCCGTCTCGCGCAGCTCGAGGTACGCCGGGCGCAGCTCGTGCGCCGAGGCGACGGACGCGAGCGCGACGAGCGCCGCGAGCACGACGAGGACGCGGCTCACGGGTCGCGCCTCCCGGCCGTGCCCGAGAGGTCCACCCACGGCCGCGCGGCGGCGTCGAGCACGACGTCGTACTTCTGGAGCAGCCGCGCGAAGAACCGCTCGCGGTCGTCGCGCTGCCGCTCGTCGCGCCACCGCTCGGCGACGCGCGCCCGCGCCTCCTCGAACGGCAGGACGGCGCCCTCGCTCCGCGACGCCACCCGGACCACGTGGAGGCCGTACCCCGACTCGATCGGCCCGTGCCAGCCCCCGACGGGCAGCGCCGCGAGCGCGGCGGCGAACGCGGCGCCGAACTGCGCGGCCACGTCCTCCCGCGTCACCTCGCGCTGCTCCGCGTCCACGAGGATCGGGTCGCCGAGGTCGAACGGGTTCCCCCCCGCCTCGAGCCGGGCCCGCGCCGCCACGGCCTCCGCGCGGTGCGCGTCCGTGAAGAAGACGTGCGTGAACGTCGTCCGCGTCGCGCCGCTGAACCACGCCGCGCGCGCCGCGTGGAACGCCCGCAGCTCGTCGTCGGTGGGCTCCGCGAGCCGCGACGTGTCGGCGAGCACGAAGTCGACCTTCTGCGCGAGGCGCCGCCGCACGTACACGTCGTCCTCGTCGAGCCCCATCTCGCGGGCCTCGCGCGCGAGCAGCTGCTCCTGCAGGTGCTCCGTCACGAGCCGCCGCATCTCGTCGTCGGTGGGCTCGCGCAGCCACTGCCGCGTCCACGTCTCCCGCAGCCACGTCACGTCGGCCTCGACGACCCGCACCTCCGGCCGCCGGACGTCGCGCGCGGCGCCGCCGCCCGCCCACCCGTACACCGCGAACAGCGCCGCGCCAAGCAGCAGGAAGTGGAGCAGCGGCTCGCGCACGATCCGACCGACCGTCCCGCGCGGGGTCGGCGCGGCGGGAGGCGCCGGGGGAACGGCGGGAGGCGGTGCGGCGTCGGTCAAGGCGTCCACGGGGCCGGGCGTCGGAGCCCGACCATCGTAGGGCGCCCGCGTCCGGCCCGCACCGCCGCCCGGGCCGCGGACTGCGCTTTCCGGATGCCGCGGCGCCCCCCGGGGCCCGCCCGTCGGCGGCGCACCGGGCAGGCCCCCTCGGGCCGGGCCCGAAGCCCCGCTCGGGTGCGCGGGACCGCGAGGCCCGCCGGCCGCCGGGCCTCGCGGTCCCGGGCACCGGATCGCCGCGGGCCGCGGACCCCGCGCGACGCCGGGGTCAGGACGGCGGCCCCCAGAGCACCCACGCGGCCCAGTAGAAGGGGTGTCTCCACCGCGGCTGCGCGCGCACGAACGCCTGGGCCTGCCGCAGCGCCTCCGCCGCGGGCACGGGCGCGACGCCGCTCGACGGCTTCGGGTTCCACAGCTCGTAGAAACGCGTCATGAGGGCGCGCGTCGCGTCGTCGTCCACCTTCCAGAGCGAGCAGACGACGCGCGGCGCGCCCGCGAACATGAACGCGCGCGCGAGGCCCACGAGGCCCTCGCCCTCGAAGATCTTGCCCTTCCCCGTCTCGCACGCCGACAGGACCACCAGGTCGGCGGCGACGTGGGTGCGGAACACCTCGAGCGCGGTGAGGAGCCCGTCGTCGCCGGCCGACGGCGTGAGCGCGAGGGAGGAGAAGGCGGGGCGGTCGGGGTCGACGAGGCCGTGGCACGCGAGGTGGAGCGCGCGCCAGCGGGGCCGCGTCGCGAGCGCCGCGACGAGGGCGGGCTCGGTGGCGTCGGGCCCGAGGAGCACGCGGGTGCCCAGCGCGGTCGCCTCGACGGCGGTCCCGGGCAGGCGCACGAGGCGCAGCCCCCCGCGACCGACGGCGCCGGCCGAGCGCGCGCCCTCGTCGTACGCGGGGTCGCCGAGGGCGAGGACGCCCTCGCCGCGCAGGCCCTCGTCGCGCCGGAGGAAGGCGTGGGTGGTGCCCGACGGCGCGTACGCGACGGTCCGGTCGGGGAGCAGCGCGGCGAACGGGACGTGGGCGAGCGCGCCGGACGGCGACACGAGCACGCGCGTGACCGCCGGCGGCAGCCCGAGCGGCCCGACCACCCGCGAGGCGAGCGCGGCGAGGCCGCCGGCGGGGTCGCTCGAGGCGTCGTCGAGCGCGAGGCCCTCGACGGTCTCGACGATCGTCTTCGTGGGCCCGAGGCCGACGATGCGCGCGTCCGCCGACGTGACGACGAGCGCGACGGCGTCGCCCTCGAGGAGCGCGTACGCGACGAAGGCCTCGCCGGCGGCGAGCGCGCCCTGCAGCGCCGGGAGCGTGATCGTCCGCGGGTAGAGCAGGTCGGCGCCGGCCTTCGCCTCGCGCTGGATCCGCGCCACCGCCGCCGACAGCCGCAGCCGGGCCGCCTCGACCTCGGCCTTCGCCGCGCGCGCGGCCGCGCGGTCGCCGTCGTCGGCGGCCCGGCGGAACGCCGCGAGGGCGAGGGCCTCCGCCGCCCGCGCGTCCGCCTCCTCGGCGCGGAGCGGCGCGGGGACCGCGGCGGCCCAGAGCGTCTCGCGGGCCTCGAGCCCCTCGAGGAGCGCGCCCGCGCGGCCGCTCTCGAGGAAGAACAGCAGCGCCGCGACGTCGCCGACCGACACGGCGGCGCGCGCGCCGACGGCGCTCGCGAGCCCGATCACCCGGCGCCCGCCGACCCCCTCCTCGGCGCCGAGGCCGCGTGTCGTCAGCGCGGCGAGGTCGATGCAGCGGCGCGCCGCGTCCATCGCCTCGGCCGGGGCGCCCGCGCGCGCCTGGACGCGCGCGAGGAACGAGAGCGTCCCGGCGGCCTCGGGCCGGTCGCCGAGGTCGTCCTGCAGCGTCAACGCCTCCTCGAACGCGGCGCGCGCCGCGGCGAGGTCGCCCTTCGCCTCGAGCGCGAGGCCCGCGGCCTGCCGCGCCTGCGCCACGCCCCTCCGGTCGCCGATCGCCTCGAACGCGACGCGCGACCGCTCGATCGTCTCGAGCGCCTCCGCGTGCCGCCCGAGCTCCGTGAGGGCGTACCCCATGAACCGCAGCGTCTCGGCCGCGGACACGCGGGCGCCCCGCGCCTCCTCGGCCGCGTGCGCGCGTTCGTACGTCGCGAGCGAGGCCGCGGCGTCGCCGTCGTCGAGCGCGCGGCCGGCCGCGTCGAGCTCGGCGAGCTCGAGCCCCAGGGTGTCGCCGCAGCCGCGCAGCAGCTCGATCGCGCGGGCCTCGAGCGCCCGGGACGACGCCGGGTCGTCGAGCATCGCCGCGATCGACGCCCGGACGAGCAGCACCGTCGCCACGTCGGCGGGTCGGCCCATGGCCGCGTACTCCGCCTCGACGCGCTCGAACCACGAGACGGCCTTCGCGAGGTCGCCCCGCCGGCGGAGCACCTGCCCGATGTTGAAGCCGGAGGCCGCCGCGTCCGCGCGGTTCCCCATGGCCTCCTGCATCGCGCGGCCGGTCTCGTGCGCGCGGATCGCCTCGTCGAGCTGGCCGAACGCGGCGTGCACCAGGCCGAGGTTGCTGATCGAGCTGGCGGCGTTCACGCGCTCGCCGAGCGCCACCTGCGCGGCCCGCGCGGCCTCGAGGTGCTCGAGCGCGTCCGGGTAGAACCCCGCGAGGTACTGGGTCGAGCCGAGGCGCGCCCGGATGATGGCGACCACGCTCGGCTCCGGCCGGGGCAGCGCTTCGGCCTCCGCCCGGGCCGCCGCGAGCGCCTCGATCGCCCGGCCGTACTCGCCGGCGTCGGCGAACGCCTGGCCGAGGTCGGCGCGCGCGCGGATCGCGTCGAGGACGCGGCCCGCGGCGACGTGGGCCCGCCGTACGTCCTCGAAGAGCGCCGCCGCCTTCGCGCGCTCGCCGGCGGCGAGCCACGCCGTCGCGAGGGCCTGTCGGACGTTCGCGACCGCGTCGCCGCCCGCACCCTCGGGCAACGTCGCGAGCAGCGGCTCGAGCCTCGCGACGGCCGCCTTCGCGTCGCCGAGACGCGTCTCGAGGAGGGCGAGCGCCACGCGGGCGCCGACGGCTCCCGCCGCGTCGCCCGCGGCGTCGTACGCCTCGATCGCGCGTTCGCGCTGCGCGCGGGCGGTCAGGAGCCTCCCCGCTTGCTCGGACAGCCCCGCCGCCGCCGCGAACGCCTCCGCGAGCGCCCGCGTCGCGCCGGGCACCCCCGCCGCGACCAACCCTTCGTACGACGCGAGCGCGCGACGGAGGGCGTCCTCGGCGCGCGCGGCATCGCCGAGCTGCTGGCACAGCGCGGCGAGCAGCTCGAGGTGGGCCGCGGCGCCCCCGCGGTCGCCCGCGGCCTCCGCGGCCGCGATCTCCGCCTCGACCAGCGCCTGCGCGCGCACGCCCTCGCCGCGCGTCGCCATCACGCCGACGCGCTCGCGCCGCAGCACGAACGCCCCCTCCGCGTCGTGGGCGGCGACGTACGCGGCCACGCCGCGTTCGAGGGCCGCGTTCGCCGCCGCGAGGTCGCCGAGGTCGACCGCCGCGCCGGCGAGCTCCCCGAGCGCGGCGGCGAGCGTCGCGGGATCGCCGAGCGCCTCCGCGTCCGCCACGCACCGCTGCAGCACGACGAGCGCCTTCGCGGGCTCCTTCGCCGCGCGCAGCACGCCGCCGAGCCGCCGCCGCGTCGTCACGAGGTAGGCCCGGTGCTCCGTGCCCTCGAGCAACACGACCGCGCGCTCGAGGTCCGCCACCGCGAGCGCCACCGCGCCGGACTGCGCGCGCGCCTCCGCGCGACCCGACAGCAGCTCGGCGACCCACCCGGGGTCGCCCGAC
>JAEUHO010000148.1 GCA_016795345.1 Planctomycetia bacterium
CGCGCGGCAGGGTCCGCAGCGACAGGAAATGACGGCGCTCGAGCTCGGCCCGGTCCAGCATGGTCACGCTCCGCGGGGAGGGGAACGGTGCGCGCCGCGCGCGCGGCGCCGGGCCTCGCGGTCCCCCGCGGGGTGACCGCCGCCCGTCGGGCGCGGGCCCGGGGAGCGAGCGGTCGTCGCGGGGCCGGTCGGCGCGACCACGGCGGCTACGACGCGAGGACGGACGCGAGGCCCGTCGTGAACGAGGCCGCCTGCGCGTCGGTGAGGACCAGCGGCGGCAGGAGGCGGATCTGGTTCGGCAGGGCCTCGCACGTGCCCGTGATGAAGCCGTGGGCGAGGAGCGACGTGACGATCGCCTTCGCGGGCCGGTCGAGGTTGACGCCGACCATGAGGCCGAGGCCCGCCACGCCGACGACGCCCGGCACGGCGGCCAGCGCGGCGCGCCAGCGGTCGCCGACGCGGGCGGCGTTGCCCGGGAGGTCGTCGTCGACGATGGTCCTCACGTTCGCCGCGATCGCGGCGCAAGCCAGCGGCCCGCCGCCGAACGTCGTGCCCTGGTCGCCGAGCTTCATCGTGGCCGCGACGTCCTCGCGGACGAACACGACGCCCGCGGGCACGCCGCCGCCGGTGCCCTTGGCGCCCGTGATGAGGTCCGGCGTCACGCCGAAGTGCTCGCCGCAGAACGGCGTGCCCGTGCGGCCGAAGCCGGTCTGCACCTCGTCGAACACCAGCAGCGCGCCGCGCTCCTGCGTGAGCGCGCGCAGGCCCTCGAAGTAGGCGCGCGGGGCCACGCGGATGCCGCCCATGGAGGGGATCGGCTCGAGGATCACCGCGGCGGTGTCCGGGCCCATGGCCTTCGCGGTCGCCTCGAGGTCGCCGTACGGCACGTAGTCGTGCTGCACGGGCACGGGGTAGGCGGGGTCGCGGTACTTCGGCAGGCCCGTGGCGCCGAGCGCGCCGAGCGTGCGGCCGTGGAAGCCGTCCACGAGGCTCACGATGCGCATGCGGTGCGTGAACTTGCGCGCGATCTTGAGCGCGGTCTCGTTGGCCTCGGTGCCGCTGTTGCACAGGAACACGCGGCGCAGGCCCGCCGGCGCGAGGTCGGCCAGCGCCTTCACGACGACGGCGCGGACGTCGTTGGCGACGACGTTGCTGTAGAAGAGGAGGCGCTCGGCCTGCGCCTGGATGGCGGCGACGACGCGCGGGTGGCAGTGGCCCGGGAGCGCGACGGCGTGCCCGCCGTAGAGGTCGAGGTACTTCTTCCCCTCGGCGTCCCAGACGAACGAGCCCTCGCCGCGGACGATCGCGACCGGGAACTTCGAGTAGGTGGGGACCTGCCAGCGGTCCTCCGCCAGCATGATGTCCGACGTGTGCTTCGGAAGGGGGCCGATCGCGCGCTCGAGCCGGGTCTTGGCGTCCATCAGAGTCCCGCCCCCGCCCGGCGCAGGCCCGTGGTCTCGGGAAGGCCGAAGAGGAGGTTCATGTTCTGGACGGCCGTGCCGGCCATCCCCTTGCCGAGGTTGTCGATGGCGACGGTGACGCACAACGCGCCGTCCTTCGCCACGACCCCGACGTCCACGAAGTTGGTGCCCGCGACCGCGCGCACCTCGGCCGCGTCCGGCACGAACCGGACGAACGGCTCGGCGGCGTAGGCGGCCCGATAGGCCTCCTTCGCCGCGGCCTCGTTCCCCGCGCCGATCTCGACGATCGTCGTGACCGCGATGCCGCGCGAGAACGGGCCCGAGCACGGTACGAACGCGATCCGCGGGGCGCGGGCCCCGGCGGCCGCGAGCGCCTGCTCGATCTCGGGCACGTGCTGGTGCTCGAGGGGCTTGTACGCCTTGAAGTTGGCGAAGCGCTCGGGGTGGTGCGTGCCCTTCTTCGGCTCCGCGCCCGACCCCGACGAACCCGTCACCGACACGACCGACGGCCGCGTCGTGAGCCGGCCCGCCTTGGCGAGCGGGTGGAGCGAGAGGATCGTCGCGGAGGCGTGGCAGCCCGGGTTCGCCACGAGCCGGCAGCCCGGCGCGACGATCGCCGCGCGCCCGCCGCACTCCGGCAGGCCGTACGCGGCCTTCGCGAGCCACGCCGCGTTCGGGTGGGGCCAGCCGTAGACCGCCGGGTAGCTCGCGCCGTCCTTCAGGCGGAAGTCGCCCGACAGGTCCACGACGCGCACCGTCGGGCTCGCCTCGAGCACCGCGGGCACCTCCTTCGCGGCCACGCCGTGCGGCGCCGCGAAGAAGACGAGGTCGTTGACCTTCGCGAGGTCCACCGCCTTGTCGGCGGTGAACTTGAGGTCGGACAGCCCGCGCAGGTGGGGGTGCACGTCGCCGACCGCGCCGGTCTCGGTGCGGCTGGTGATCGCGGTCACCTCCACGGCCGGGTGGTCGAGGAGGTAGCGGAGGAGCTCCATCCCGCCGTAGCCCGTGCCGCCGACGATGGCGACGCGGCGGCGCGGGCCGTGGGAGGAGGACGGGACGGCCGGGGTCGCGCTCAAGGCGACGTGCCGAACGCCTTCTGCTCGACGAGGTCGGCGAAGCGGTCCGGCTCCACGCGCGCGTTGGCCGCGGGGATCCCGAGGTCGGTGGAGACGTAGCGGATGCCGACGTCGTTGTCGGTGGCGGGGCCCGCCACGACGTCGACGCCGAGGCCGATGGCCTTGAGCCACTGCACGCCGCCCCACGCCGCGACGAGGTCGTTGGCGCAGAGCACGTGCGCGCGGAACAGCGCGCGGATCTCGGGGTCCTCGAGGACCGAGCGGACGCCGTAGGCGCCGATGACGCCGTCGCCCATCTCGACCACGACGACGTCGAGGTCCTCCTTCGTCTCGGCCGCGATGGCCTTCAGCAGGCCCTTCGCCACCGGCGCGACGTTCGTCACGCCCGCGGTGGACGGGTAGCCGCAGTCGAGGAACGACAGCGTCGCGAGGGCGCCGTGGTCCTCCATGTTGAGGAGGTCCTTCTGGCAGGCCACGCCCGTCATCTTGAGGCCCGCGCACGCGTAGCCGCGCGCGGTGAGCTTCGCGATGATCTCGCAGCAGGCCACCGTCTTGCCGGCGTTCATGCACGTGCCCGACACGACGATGATCGGCGGGCAGTCCTCCGGCGAGATGTGCTCCGCCGTGGGCAGGGCCGCGTCGGCGATGTTGAGGCCCTTGCCGTCGCGCACGGCCATGCCGAGCAGCTCGCAGCGCAGCGGGTGGCCGAAGTCGCGGTTCTCGCTGACGGCCTGGCCGACGACGCCGCCGAGGTTGAGGAGGTGCACCGTGTCGCCGGCCTTCGCCTGCGGGGGGACGATGCCCTGGAACCCGCGGAGCGCGTCGCGGCGGCCGAGCGCGCCGACGATGACGTCGCCCTTGCCGACGTGGGCCATGCGGCCCGTCGTCAGCTCGAGCTGGTCGTAGACCCGCTTCTCCTCCAGGGCGCGGACGACCACGACCTGGCCGGACACGGAGTCCACCTTGCGGCTGATCTCGACCTCGTGGTCGAGGTTGAGCCGTCCGACGACGCTACCGAGCTTGTGGGCACGAATCTTCACTGCCTAGGACCTCCGGTCGCGCAGGGCCGCGAGCATCGAGGGGACGCCGTAGATCTTGCTGAAGCCGGCCGCGTCCGGGCCGGTCCAGGCCTTCGCCCCTTCGCCGTACGTGGCGATGCGGCGATCGAAGAGGGAGTGCGGCGAGCGCGTGCCGACGACGTCGAACGCGCCCTTGAACAGGCGCACGCGGACGTCGCCCGTCACGTGGCGGTTGCACGAGTCGAGGTAGGCCTCGAGGTCGCGCATCACGGGGTCGTAGTAGAGGCCCTCGTGGAGCATGCCGCCGTAGAACTCGCCGAGGCTGTTGCGCCAGAAGGCCTGCCACTTCGTCTGCACGAGCTTCTCGAGCTCGCGGTGGGCCTTCACGAGCACCAGCGGGCCCGGCGCCTCGAACGCGAGCCGGCCCTTGAGCCCGAGGATCGTGTCGCCGACGTGGATGCCGCGGCCGACGCCGTGCGGCTTGCACCGCGCGTTCAGCGCGCGGATCAGCGCCACGCCGTCCATCCGCTCGCCGTCGAGCGAGACGGGCAGGCCCTCCTCGAAGCCGATCACGAGCTCCTCGGCCTGGTCGCGCGCCTGCTCGGCGGCGATCGTCATCGAGTAGACCTCTTCCGGCGGCACGGCCCACGTGTCGTGGGTCTCCTTGCCGCCGATGGTCGTCCCGAAGAGGCCCACGTTGACGGAGTACGCCGTCGTCTTGGGCGGGATGTGGAGCCCGCGCTGGCCGAGGTACTCGGTCTCCTGCTCGCGCGACCAGTTCAGGTCGCGGACGGGGGTGTGGATCTTGAGGTGAGGTGCCAACGTCCGTATTGCGACGTCGAAACGGACCTGATCGTTCCCTGCGCCCGTGCTGCCGTGGGCGATGCCCGTCGCGCCGACGTCGATCGCGACGCGCACGACCTCCTCGGCCTGGACGACGCGCTCCGCGCCGACGCACATGGGGTAGACGCCGCCGCGCAGGCAGTTGCCCTTGATCAGGTACGACACGAAGCGGTCGTACACCGCGCGCGTCCCGTCCACGGTGCGGTGGTCGCGGACGCCCGCGGCCTGCGCGCGCGTCGAGACGTGGTCGAGCTCGCCGGGCTGGAAGCCGCCCGTGTCGACGCAGACGGAGACGATCTCGCTTCCGGTCGTCTCGCGGAGATAGATCGCGCAGAACGACGTGTCGAGCCCGCCGCTGAAGGCGAGGACGATCTTCTCGGACAACGCGGTGACCTCCACGCCGCGCGAAATCGGCGGCGAAGCGGGAAGTATGGAACCTGCACGCCGGGGGTCCACAAAAACATGCCGCTCGCCGCGCGCGCCGACTTCACCGCGCGCTCGCACGCCGCCGCACGTCGCTTCACGCGCCTCCGCTCCCGCGACGACCCGGTTCCGCCGACGCGAGGCCCGTCCGCCGCCGCGAGCGGGCCGCGGCCGTGCGAGGCCGCGTGCGTCGCGCAGTCGTCCGGCGCGCGGTCCCGGCGGGCGCGTCGCGGGCGAGGCCCGCGCGACGCGTTCGCGCGCGCGGCCCGCTCGTGGACGCGAGGCCCGCGTGACCGCGCGCGCCGCGCCGTGCCCGCGACGGCGGCGCGCGGGCCCCCGAGGCCACCGCGTGCGCACGGCGGCGCCGGGCCTCGCCGTCCGCATCGGCGGGGCCGTGCACGCGCGGCCGTTCGCGTCGCGTGCGGAGGCACGGCGGACGTCCCGCGCTCCGGCCCGGCGGGGGCGAGCGGGCGCGGGGGCGCGTCGGCCGGTTCGCCCCCGGGCCTGGCCCGGGGGCGGCGACGGCGGCCACCGCCGGCGGCGGCGACGCCTGCGCGAGACCTTGCGGGGTCCCGGGGGGCCTAGTACGCTCCGCCCTTCGGTCGAATGCAGCGCTAGCTCAATTGGATAGAGCATCGGACTACGGATCCGAAGGTTGGGGGTTCGACTCCCTCGCGCTGCACCACCTTCCGCCGCGGCCTCCCGCGGCATCGGTGCTCCCCCCTGCATGGGGCGGGGGAGCGGGGCGTCCGCGCGAGGCACCCCCGCCCCGAGCGGCGTGCCGGCCGAGGCGCCGCGGCGACGCCTCGACCGTCCGGTGGTGACGCGGTGCATCGGACGCGGCGACCGACGCCCGACCCGTCCCGCGGGGCCCGCGCCGCGCGTTCGGGGTTGGGGAGGGCACGGGCCCAGGTTCGTGCAGGCCCACGTTCGTGAAGGCCCACGTTCGCGAAGGCCCACGTTCGTGAAGGCCCAGGGTCGTGAAAGATCGACGACCGGGCCTCGCGTACCGCGGGATCGGGGGGTTGGTATCCTGCGGTCGCGGCGGAACGGGCGGCCTTAGCTCAACTGGATAGAGCACCAGACTTCGGATCTGGGGGTTGGGGGTTCGAGTCCCTCAGGCCGCGCCACCCCGCAGACCGCGCCAGAAGTGCCCGTAGCACGCGATTCCTTGCGTCTGGGCTTCGATCGATCCGCGCGCTCCGCACCCCCCGGAATCGGGCCCTGAGAGGCCTCAGAAGGCCCCGGTTCTGCGCGATAGAGGCAAGCAGAAGGCAAGCAACCCGCGGCCGGCAGCCCCTCGACGGCGCCGCGGAGGTTGAGCGCCGAGAGGTCCGTGTACGCGCGCATCGTCAGCTCGACGGTGGAGTGCCGGGCGAGCGCCTGGGCGACGCGGGGGTGGACGCCGGACGCGGCCAGGAGCGAGACGAACGTGGTCCGCAGCGCGTGGAAGTCGACGGTCCGGCCCTCGTCGTCCGTCGCGTCGGCGACGAGCCGGCCCCATCGGTCGCGCTCGAGGTCGCCGTGGGCGTCGCGCCGCGGCGGGACGATCCCGGCCGCGATGAGGTCCCGGCCGAACGTCTCGACGGACGGGAGGTAGGGGGCGACGGCCGGGGCGCTCGCGGGCTCGGCGGCCCGGCGGGCGCGCTCCGCGGCTAGGGCATCGACGAGGTCGCCCCTGAGCGGCACCCGTTGGTCGCGCCGGGACTTCGCCGAGGCGGCCGGGATCCGGACCTCGCCGGCCTCGCGGTCGCCGAGCTCGAGGTCCTGCCAGCGGAGCCGGGCGAGCTCGCCGCGGCGGAGCCCCGTTCCGACGGCCAGCGCGTAGACGAGCGCCCTGCCCTCGCCGGCGGCCCGGAGACGCGCCGCGGCGGCCTCGGTGACCTCGGCGGCGGTCCGCCGCGGCGGCGCGCCGGCGGCCCGGCGCGCGGCCTCCGCCGCGGCCGTGGCGCGAGCCTCGGCGAGCGGACGGGTGCGCGCCGCCTCGAGGAGCCGCGCGACCTCGTCGGCCGAGAGCGATCGACGGACGCGCCGGCGGTCGGTCTCGACGTTCACCGGGCGGAGGCCGGCGTAGGGGTTGAACGGCGTCCGGCGGTTCTCGACGAGCCAGCGACCGAAGGCGCGGAGCGCCCCGACGCGACGGTTGACCGACCGCGCGCCGAGGCCTCGCCGCTGGATCTCGACGAGGTAGGCCGCGACGGGGCCGACGTCGAGGTCGGGCGTCGCGCCGGGCCGCCACGGCCGCGGGTGCGTCGCGCGCAGCGCCTTGTAGAGGCAGAGCCGGACGTCGTCGCGGTACTGACCGACGGCGCCGCGGGCGCGCAGCGTGCCGAGGAACCCGCGCACGTGGCGCCAGAACGGGAGCGCGCGGACGCCGTCGACCTTCGTCGGCGCGAGGCCGACCGCGGCGCGGCGGAGCCGCTCGCGGACCTCGCCGGCGAGGCGCTCGGCGTCGGTGCGGTTCTCGGTCCGCAGGTTCTGGCGGATCCGCCGGCCGTTCTCGCGGTAGTCGATCCACCACGTCGCGACCTCGCCGCGCTCGACGACGCGGCACGTGGCGGGATCGACGCGCGTCCACGTCGGGTGGAACAACCGGACGAGGTCGCGGTTCGCGCGCTTCGTCTTCCGTCGGGTCGTGGCCATGCTCGCCTCCTACGCGGGTCGCCCGCGGTTCATCGTGCCTGCCGGGTGCGACGGTCCGCGCGAGCGCGGGCCCTCGAGCGGGCGGCGGCGGCCCGCGCGACGTCGTCGACGAACGCGCGCCAGAGGGCGTCGCCGGCGGGCCCGACGCCGAGCGCGTGGTCGAGCGCGGGGATCCCGGCGTCGGCCGCGCGGACCTCGACCTCGGTCCGCTGGCCGGGTGCCGGCGCGCCGAGGACCGCCGAGGCCACCGCGTGCGCGTGGTCGCGGAGCTGCGCGCGGGCCGCGCGCGAGAGCTCGACGCCGGCGCCGACGTCGATCGTCACCTCGCGCGGGGCCGCCGCGGGGTCCTCGTGGATCCGCGCGTGGTGGACGACGATCGTCGTCCGCCGCAGATCCCACCGCGGCCGGCGCGTGCGGCGCGCGAGGATCTCGTCGGTGGCAGCGCCGACGAGCCGCTCGAACATGGCCACCACGGCGCGGCACCGGTTGCGCGCGGCCTCGCGGGCCGGACCCTGCGGGGCGTGCATCGCGTTCATCGCGAGCGCCAGCAGCGCGCGCGGCGCCGCGTCCTGGCCGGGATCCACGTGGACGTCCCGGAAGTCGATCGACTCCGCCGGCGGGACGTCCCGCCCCGCGGCCCCTCTCACCTTGGCCACCATCGTGCACCTCCGGCGCGCCCCACGGGACGATCCCGTAGGTATGCGCGTGTGTTACACGATACCACCCGCGAACACCTGCGCAACGGGTATCCCGTCGGTGGTCAGCCGCGGCGCTCGCGGGGCGGGGTGAGCTTGTACTTCCGCTCCAGCACCTCGAGTCCGCGGACGACGGCCAGTCGCACGATCGCCGAGCGGCCGAGCGTCACGCCCGTCGCGTTGACGTCGGAGTCCGCCGAGACGGCTTTCTCGACGGCCGCGAGTCGATCGACGATCGCCGAGGGGATCCGGATCGAGATGTGTGAGTCCTGAGAACGGTCGGGCACGTTGAACCTCCGCCCCTGAGTCTAGGCCCGGGGGACACTTTGTGCGCGCCGGTGGGCGCGTGTGGGACCTACGCCGCACGGGCGCCCCCTCGCCGGGGCCCGCGGGGGCCCCGGATCGTCGGGGCGGGGGGGACCTCCCCCCCGACGTCGCGAACCCGGCGGGCCCACCCCGCCATCCACCCCGCGAGCCACTCCCCGAAGAGGTGCCGCGGGACGTCGGACAGGGCCCTTCGTCCCTGCCGGCCGTCCCGGCCGTCGAGCCAGCCGAGGTGCCGGGCCCGCTCGCTGACGGCGGCCAGCCCCAGGGCGACCATGCCGGGCCGCTCGGAGGCCTCCCAGGCGGCCCGGGAGCCCTCCGCCGACCTCGGAGCCGTCCGGACGGCCGCGGCCCGCCTCGGCCCGCCGGCGGGCGCGG
Source organism: Planctomycetia bacterium (assembly GCA_016795345.1). Taxonomy (GTDB): domain Bacteria; phylum Planctomycetota; class PLA2; order PLA2; family JAEUHO01; genus JAEUHO01. Next base: position 8,823 of record JAEUHO010000148.1, read on the forward strand.
GGCCTCCCGCGGCGCCGTCGTCGAGGACGGCGACGGCCGCGGGGAGCTGGCCAGCCGGGCGGGCGGAGGGGCGGGGCATCGCGGGGCCGGGCGTCCGTCACCCGAGCCACGGCAGGTCGAACCGCTCGAGCGGCGGCCGGCAGTTGCCGCGGATCGCCTCCGCGAGCGCGCGGCCGAGGTTCACGAGCGGCGCCGAGCGGCCGTACGCGCGCCAGACGGCGTCGCGCAGGAGGCTCACCTGCCGCTCGAGGTCGGGTGCCGGCGCGAGCGCGACGGCCGCGACGGAGCTCACCGCGTCGAGCGCGTTGGTCGACCCGTGCCACGTCGGCCCGCCGACGCGGTCCATCGCGGCGCGGTTCGCCGCGCGGGTGCGATCGCCGAGCGTCGTGACGTCGCGCAGCGCCGAGACGTCCGCCGGCGTCGCCGCCAGCGCCACGCGCACCGCGCACAGGCCCGCGCGCACCTCGTCGGCGAAGAGGGACATGACCCCGTCCGCCGGCGACCCGTCGATGAACACGAGCACCTGGCCCTCGACGAACGCGAGGCACGCGCGCGCGAGGTCGACCTGCAGCGGCGGCGGGCCCGCGTCGTCGGAGCGGGCGTCCGCGCGCAGCAGCGCGACGAGCAGCTGCACGCACATGAAGTCGTCGCCCTCGCGCCACGCGGTCGCGGCGCCGGCCTCGAACCGCAGCCCGCGGGGAAGGGGGATGAGCGAAGCGTTCACGCGGCACCTCCGGTCTTCTCGGTCCAGCCTTCGGGGGGCGTCGGCTCCGCGAAGCCCTCCGGCGGGTTCGGGATCTGCTCGCGGATCCGATCCGCGAGCGCGCGCAGCAGGCTCGCGTTGTTCGTCGCGCCAGGGCCCGCGCACCCGAGCCACTCGACGGCCGCGATGCCCGGCGTTCGGAGGATCGCCGTGAGGCTGCACGCGAGCGCGCGCAGCGCGCGGGACCACGCCGTGAACGCCTCGCGCGCCGCCGGGTTCCAGCTCACGCCGCCGTCGCGGTTCTCGCGCGCGCCCTTGCGGAGCCAGACGTCGACCTCGCGCGGCGGCGCGTCGACGAACGCCTGGATCCGCGCCTCGACGTCGGCGAGCCTTGCCGCGGCCAGCTCCACGGTCGGCGCCGACGCGTCGAGGACCTCGTCGAGGATCCCGTCGACGAGCGGCGCGATCGCGTTCAGCGTGGCCTCGGCCGCGCCGATGCCGGCCGAGAGGATCAGCGTGCGCGTCGCCGCGCGCAGCGCGCGCCCGATGCTGACGCGCGTCTCGAGCGACGGCGGCGCCGCCTCGAGCAGGTCGATCATCTGCATCGGGTTCGCGCAGCGCTGCCACGCGATCGCGAGCGATCGGAAGGCCTCGGCCCAGGGCGGGCAGGGGATCAGCCGGCGCGGGGCCGCCGGCGGGGTGGGGGGTGCGGACTTCGTCATGGGTTACTCCAGGTCGTTGGTGTCGAAACGGGTGAGGTCGGGGTTGACGTGCTCGCGCAGCGCGTCGGCGAGCTCGCGGCACACGTCGTTGAGCGCGAGGCGGTCGTCGTGCGCGGCGCGGACCTCGCGCACGAGCTGCATGCCGAGCGCCGTCAGACGGCCGCGCGGCGCGAGCGCGATGCTCGCGATCTTCGAGAGGGCGTCGACGGCAGCCGTCGACTGCATCCACGAC
>JAEUHO010000403.1 GCA_016795345.1 Planctomycetia bacterium
CCCCGTCCACGGGCCCGCGCGACGCGCGGGCCCGTGGCTTTTCGGGACGACCCGCGCGCGCGGCGTACCGCGATCGCGGCGCGAGATAGCAACCGCTAACTTGCGTCCGACGCCGACGGCCGCGGCACTCCCCTCCCCCACCGTCGGGGACCTCGACGTGTTCGTCGGCCCGCCAGCTCGACGCCGTTCGGCGCCGCGCCGCACGTCGCGCGCCGCCGGAGACGAGCGCCGCCGACCGGCGGCCATGGCCCTCGAACCGCGGACCCGCCCCTGCGGGCCGGCGTCGAAGCTCCGGCGTCGCACGCGCCTGGACGCCTGGCGGCCGGAAGCGCCGGACGACCCGTCGTGGAGCGCGGACGCCGTGCGCGGTCCGCCGCCGTCTCGGGGCGGCCGACCGCGCCCGCCATGTGGGCCCGACCAATCTACGAACATTCACCTAACTTCTCGCTCGGCCGCCGACCAGGCCCGTGGCGCCCCGTTCGGGATCCGCCGATCCACCTCAAGGGCACGCGAGGCCCGCTCCGACGGACCGCCCCCGACGGGGCCGACATCCGACCCGCCCGCCCCCCAGCCGCAGGTGAGGGCATGGATCGGAGGGACCCCTCACCGCCGACCTAAACCCATGGCCCCCACGCCCGCGGCGCGCCACCTCCCCGCAGGACGGCGGAGGCGGAAGGGCCGCTCGCGGTCGAGGGCCATGGCGGTGGCCCGGCCCCCACGGCGCCGCCCCGCCACCAGCCCTACGGTCAGGACCATGGTCGGCCCCACCGGAAGCCCACCGGCTTTGCCGGCAGCCGCCGGCGACGCCAGTTCCCGACAGGGCGCCCAGGGTCGTCGCCGATCAGAGCGCGCCGAGGCGGTCCAGGATGGCGTCGAGCTGGATCGGATCGGCGTAGTCGATCTCGATGGTCCCCGCCTTTCCGCGCGCCCGGACCCGGACCGCCGCCGACAGGGCGCGACGCAGGCGCTCCTCGATGTCCCGGAGGAACGGGTCCACGGGCTTGGCCGTCCGGCGCTTCGCGCCCGGGGTCAGCTGCGCGAACCGCTCGATCTCGCGCGACGACCACGCCTTCTCGACCGCCAGGGCCGCGGCCTGGCTGCGGCGCGTGTCGCCCGGGATCTGGAGGATCGCCTTCGCCTGGCCGGCCGTCAGCTTCTCCTCCTCCAGGAGCACGCGCACGTCCTCGGGGAGCTCGAGGAGGCGCAGCAGGTTGGCGACCGTCGTCCGGTCCTTCCCGACCCGCGACGCGACGCCCTCCTGGGTCAGGCCCTGCGTGGACATCATCGCCTTCAGCGCGCGGGCCTTCTCCAGCGGGTTGAGGTCCGAACGCTGGAGGTTCTCCACCAGGGCCAGCGTCTGCATCCCGGCGTCGTCCACGTCGCGCACGATCGCGCGCACGGTCGTCTTGCCGAGCAGCTTCGAGGCCCGGAAGCGGCGCTCGCCGGCGACGATCTCGAACCCGCCGGTGGGGCCCTTGCGCACCACGATGGGCTGGAGGAGGCCGTGTTCGGCGATGGAGGCCCGCAGCTCCTCCAGCGCGCTCGGGTCGAAGTGGCGCCGCGGCTGATACGGGTTGGGCCGGATCTGCTCGACGGGCAACTCGTCCGCTGCCTTCACCTCTTCGGCGGTCGGCTCCGGCACCGTGCTCTGCAGCAGTCCGCCGAGCCCGCGACCCAGACGACGAGGGGGGATGTTCATGGCGCCTCCAAGGCCTAGCGTACCCGCCCCTCCGACACCGGCGGGGGGCGGCGGCGTGGAGCCCCTGGGGGGCGGGGCCGAATGCTCCCCGGGGAACATCGAGGCCGGACGGTTGGATGCCCCGCGCGGTCCGAAGCCGGAGGTTCCCCGGGGAACACCGATGCGGCTCGTCCGTGCGCCCCCGCTCGAACCGCCGGCCCGCCGCCAGCGGGAGCGCTCTCGGCGGGCCTCGCCCGGTGGATGGGTCGCCGGTGGGGGTGGGCGGGTGGGTCGGTCCCGTGTTCCCCGGGGAACATCCCGCCCGGCTTGAGGCCCCCGCGAGGTGGGCCGCCTCTCGAGTGTTCCCCGGGGAACACCCCTCCGCCGGTGGGGGCTGGCGAGGTAGACTGCGTCGATGGCCCGGCTCGCCCCCCTCTCCCCGTCGCTCGTCTGGGGCACACGCCTCTGGCGGTCCCAAGTTCGGAGCGGCGCGTTCCTTCGAGCGGCCCTGGCCGCGGTCACCCTGGTGTTGGCCGGCCGTGCCTTCGACCTCTTCGCCTTCACCCCCGACCCCCGCCGGGCCGGCCTGCTGGGCGTCCAGTCGGGGGCGCTCGTCGGTGCGGCCTGGACCGTGGTCGGCCCGAGCATCCTCGGCGGCTGCCGCGACGCCGACGACGGGTGGACCGCAACCCTCCGCAGCTCGCCCGTCGGCACCGCGGGCCTGTGGTGGGGGGGATGGGGAGCCCAGATGGGGGCCGGGCTCGCCCTGTGGATCCTATCCATGCTAACTACAATTGTATTTAGCACGCTAGCGCACAGCCCCGCGTCCATTCCCGCCGCGGGCGTGGTGGGGGGGCTCCTGGCCGTCGTCGTCCCGGGCCTCGTGGCCAGCGCGGTGGCTTCGTGGGCGGGGGGCCTGCTCGGGGCGGTGGCGGGCTTCGCGTCGTTCGCCCTCGGCCAGGTCGGCGGCCTCGGCCCGCTCCGGGCCCTCGGTCCCGGGGCCGTGGGCGCGACCTGGGACGTCACCGAGCTCGCGCGCACGGGCGGACTCGCCCTCGCGGCGGTCGCCGCGACGACCGCGGGCCTGCGACGCCTCCGCCTCTGACGGGACCACGCACGCCCCGGCTCTCCCGCTACCCTCTGCCCCTCGCGCACGCGGGCCGCGTGGGGGCCGTGGCGCGACCGGACCTCCCGTGCGTTACGCGATCCTCGGTGACATCCATTCCAACGTCGAGGCGCTCCGCGCCGTCCTCGACGCCCTCGACCAGCAGCCGTTCAACGGGCTGCTCTGCACCGGCGACCTGGTCGGCTACGGCGCGTCGCCGCGCGAGGTGATCCGGCTGGTGCGCGACCTCGAGCCGACGGTCCTCGTCGGCGGCAACCACGACTGGGCCGCGGCGGGCCGCCTGCCGCTCGAGTACTTCAACCCCTTCGCGCGCGACGCGATCCTCTGGACGCGCAAGGTGCTCGACCGCCACGACCTCGAGTGGCTCGGGCGGCACCCCGCGCTCGTCGTGCGCGGCGACGTCACCGTCTCGCACGGCACCATCCACGACCCCGAGGCGTTCGACTACCTGCAGAGCGCCTACGACGCGCACCTCTCGTTCTCGCAGCTGCGCACGCCCTACGCGTTCGTCGGCCACAGCCACGTGCCCGTCACGTTCCGCAGCGGCACCGCCGTCACCTACATGATCGGCGACGTCGTCGAGCTGGGCGACGCGGCGCAGGCCGTGATGAACGTCGGCAGCGTGGGCCAGCCGCGCGACGAGGACCCGCGCGCGGCGTTCGGCATCTTCGACGTGAAGTCGCGCACGCTCGAGGTCCACCGCGTCGAGTACGACGTCGAGGCCGCGGCGGCGCGCATCCGCGAGGCCGGGCTCCCCGAGTTCCTCGGCGACCGCCTGCGCATCGGCCGCTGAACGCGCGGCGCCGCCGCGCGGGCGTCAACGCCCGCGGCGCGCGCGCCTCACGCGGACTTGGCCTTCGACGGCAGCAGCATGTCGAGGCGCACCTCGCGCGGCCGCGTGCGCAGGTGCACGAACGCGCGCACGACGACGCTCTTGCCCGCGCCGTGGCCCGACACGAGGAACACGTACGGCGAGTCGGTGCCGCGCGCGGCGGCGCCGCGGGCCGCCGACGCGAGGCCCGCCGCGTCGGACTCGCTCAACCGCGCGAGCCCGCGGAGGTGGCCGTGCCAGACGCCGAGCACCGCGAGGCCGCGCTCGCGGGCCTCGCGCGCCGCCGCCACCGCGCCGGTCGCGGGCAGCAGGAACGCGCGGTCCGGCGTCGGGTGCACGTTGTCGAGCACGCGCACCTCGTCCACGTGCACGCGCGGGCCGTCGACGTGGCCGAGCATCAGCCCGCACGGCTCCTTCGCCCCGCCGACCGCCGCCTTGTGCGCGCGCAGGACCGCGTCGAGGGCCGAGGCGGCGATGAACACGCGGGGGGGCTGGGACTTCATGGCTCGTCTCCGTCGGGCTCCGTCGAAGCCCGGCTTCGACCGCCCCTAGGATGGCTTGGCGGGCTCGCGAAGGTAAGCGAGGGACAGGGGGAACCGGTCGGTCCCCTCCTCGCCGAGCCGGTGCTCGAACAGCGCCTGCAGGTCGGCCAGCGGACGTTCGTCCCCCCGGAACCGCACCCGGGTCTCGCTCGGGTTCCCCGCGGCCAGCAGGATCACGTCCATCAGCTGCCGTGCGTCGACGGTCTGCTCGCCCATCCCCATCTCCACCGGGAGACCGTGCCGCTGCACGACCCGGACGATCAGCCCCGCCGGCCGGAGGTGGAGCTTCCGCCCCGGGGGGAGGGCCAACGCGACCTCGCGCACCCGCGTCGCGCGCGCCAGGAGCGCCTGCGCCACCGTGCGTGCCTCGCGGAAACACCGCGCGGCGTTCACGAGCCCGAACCGCAGCGACCACCGGAGCAGCAGGCCCTCGTCGACGAGCCGGCGCACGCGGTCGCGCAACGCCGCCGACCGCACGTCGGAGGCGAGCCGCCCGTGCGCCGAGAGCAGGTACGCGACGGCCTCGAGCAGGTGCAGCAGGATGCTGACGTACCCGCGGAACGTCGGGAGCCGCGGGTCCTCGGCCTCGTGCGGCGTGCCCGCGATCGTCGAGTCGTAGCTCGACTGCACGGCGTGCATGCGCACGCGCAGCTCCTGCGCGCTCGCGGGCCCGAACGGGCCGCGGGCCAGCGCGTCGAGCGCCGCGAGGTCGCCCTCGGGCACGACGACCCGCTCGACCTCGTCGCCGAGCGCGAGGAACGCCGCGCACATGTCCGCGACGCGGTCGCGGTCGTCGTGGCTCGAGGGGACGTCGAGGTCCTGCGGCAGCCGCCAGCGGACGTCCTCGCCGTCGAGCGCCGCCACGTCGGCCGCGTCCTCGGGGACCGCCAGCCCGAGCGGCCCCTGCACCTCGGTGCGCAACGCGACGAGCAGCGCCTCGACGCGCCCCGCGACCCACGCGATGCACGCGTCGAGGTCGGCGCGGAACGCGTCGAGATCGGTCCGTTCGCCGAGATAGCGGCGGATGCGCCCGCGCAGGTGCAGCAGCGCGTGGAGCGCCTTCGCGCACCACCGCAGCTGCGTCACGACCTCGGTGACGTACGCGAACGTCCGGCTGTCGCGCGCGCCCACCTCGAGCAGCCCGTACTCGACGCGCTCGGCCTCGGCGACCACGCGGACGCAGAACGCGCGCGAGCCCTCGGCGCCGAACCCCGCGTCGAGCAGCCGCTCGAGCCGGAGCAGCGGCGCGATCTCGGTGGCGAACCGCGCGCGGTACGCGGCCTCCGACAACACGCGGTCGAGCGCCGCCGCGCCGCTCCCCTCGGCCGACAACTTCGCCCCGGGGGCCGGCGCACCGGCCGCCGGCGAGGGGATCGGGCGCGCCCGGGGCTCGCTCATGCGACGCGCAGGGTACCAAGGTCGGGTCCGCGCCGATCGGCGTCCGTGCGCGCCGCGCGGCCCCGTCCGCCGCGGGCTCGCACGCGACCGTCGGGCGGGCGTTCCCGGGGACAGGGTCGAGGGCTCGGAGGTTCGGGGGGCGCGGGCCCGGAGCCGCGCCCCAGGGTGCCCGTCGCGAGCCTGGCGAGACCGAGACGAGCCGGCCCGCCGCAACGAGCGGGTCGCCGGGCGCAGCAGGGGAGGCCATGGGGAGAGTCGTGGGGGGGGGCGGCGCGACCGGTCGTGGCCGACCCGCCGGCCACCGGGCCTTGCGTCCCGACGCCCCCGACCGCCCCCCGATCGCCCCCCGGCAGGCCCGACCCCGGACGCCCCGTGAACGACCCGATCGGGACGGTCCGGGCCTCGGAGGGGGCCGCCCCCGGCTCCCGATCCCGCCCCGCGGACCGTAGAATCCCCCCTCCGTCCGTTCCCGAGCCGAGGAATCGCCATGACCGCCGGAGAAACCGTCTTCCGCTTCACCGCCGACGGGGTGGACCTCGAGTTCGCCGGGAGTGAGGAGTTCGTCGAGAAGCAGCTCGCTCGCTTCCAGGCGTTCCTGAAGGCCGCCGTCGGGACCCCGGAGGCGGCCGCGCCGGCCGCCGCCGCCGCCGCGCCCGCCGCGGCGGCCCACGCGACCGGGGGGGCCAAGGAGTCGCTCGAGGAGTTCTACGCCGCCCGGCCGCTCCGGGAGGGCCGCGGCGCGATCCAGGACCGCATCCTCCTCTTCATCTACTACCTGCAGAAGGTGCAGGAGAAGCGCGAGGTCTCGGGCGAGGACATCGTCTGGTGCTTCCAGAAGCTGTCCATCCCCGAGCCCAAGAACCTGCACAACGCGCTGGGCATCCTGAAGCGCAAGATCAAGCACCTCCAGGAAGGCAGCAAGCGCGGCCTGTACAGCCTCTCCCCCGAGGGCGAGGCCTACGTGATGGGGCGCTTCAAGGGCCGGTGACGGGCCGCCGGTGACGGGCCGCCCGGGGGCAAGCCCCACGGCACGCGGTCCCCTACGGCACGCGGTCCCTTACGGCACGAAGGCCACGAGGAGCGTGTTGAGGACGCGAAGGCCCGCCGGCGTGCAGCGCAGGCGGGCGCCGTCGAGCACGAGGTGGCCCGACGCGACGTGCCGCGCGATCGCGTCGCCGTGGAGCGCGCGGACGTCGAGCCCGTGGCGCGCCGAGAGCACGTCGAGATCGACGCCCTCGGTCACGAGGCGCAGGCCCATCATCAGCGACTCCAGCACGCCGGACGCGGCGTCGGGCGTCTCGCTCCACGCCTCCGCCGCGCCGTCGCGCGCGACGGCGGCCGCGTACGCCGCGGGGTCGTCGTGGTTCTTCCAGCGGCGCCCCGCGACGTGCGAGTGCGCGCCCGCGCCGAGCCCGAGCCACTGCGCGTTGCGCCAGTAGCCGAGGTTGTGGCGGCTCTCCGCGCCGGGCCGCGCGTGGTTGCTCACCTCGTACCGGCGGTAGCCCGCGTCCGCGAGCTGCGCGCACGCGGCGTCGAGGTGCGCGAGGTCGCGGTCGTCGCTGGGCCGCGGGAGGCGGCCCTCGCGCAGCATCTTCGTGTAGGCGGTGCCCTCCTCGAACGTGAGGACGTACGTGCTCACGTGCTCGGGCTCGAGCGCGATCGCGCGCGCGACGTCGCGCTGCTGCTCGCCGAGGGTCTGGCCCGGCGTGGCCAGGATGAGGTCGAGGGAGATGCGGGCGACGCCGCCGTCGCGCAGCATGGCGACGCTGCGCACCGCGTCCTTGCTGTCGTGGATGCGGCCGAGCACCTTCAGGCGGCGGTCGTCGAACGACTGCACGCCGAGGCTCACGCGGTCGACGCGGTTGCGCGTGAGCGCGCGGATCTTCTCGGGCGTGAACGTGCCCGGGTTGGCCTCGACGGTGACCTCCTCGAGGCGCGCCAGGTCGAGGCGCGCGAGGATCCCCGCGAGCATGCGGTCGAGCGTCGCCGCGTCGGGGTGCGTGGGCGTGCCGCCGCCAACGAAGATCGTGCGCGGCGAGAGGCCCGTCGCGCGCGCGGCGGCCTCGGCGAGCAGCGCGTCGACGTAGGCGCCGATCTCGCGGTCGCGGCCCGCGTGCGAGTTGAAGTCGCAGTACGGGCACTTGTTCGCGCAGAACGGGACGTGGACGTAGAGGTGCTCGACGGACGCGAGGTCCGCGGGCGCCGGCGCGGCGGTCGCGACCGGCGCGCGGTCGCGCGCGGTCACGTCGTCCCCGCGTCGGGGTCCATCGCGCGGCGCAGGCGCTCGAGCGCGTGGCGCTCCAGCTGGCGCACGCGCTCGCGCGACAACGAGAGGCGGCGGCCGATCTCGCGGAGCGTGAGCGACGACGTCTCGCCCGTGAGCCCGAAGCGCATGCGCAGCACGTCGGCCTCGCGCGGGTCGAGCGTCGCGAGGGCGGCGCGCAGGCGCTCGCGGTCGCCGAGGTCGAGGTCGGCGTCCTCGGGGGCGACGGCGCGGGGGTCCGCGATCTTGTGGTCCTCGTCGAAGAGCGCGTCGAGCGAGACCGTCGCGCCGGAGAGGCCCACGCTGCCGTACACGCGCTTCAGGATCTTGCGCTTGGCCGCGCTCCCGGGCATCGCGCGGGCGACCTCCTCGGGGTCGGGGGCGCGGCCCTCGCGCTGCTCGAACTTGCGCGCGAACTCGCGCCAGCGCGCGAGCTCCTGCGACATGTGCCGCGGGATGCGCACCGTGCGGACCGAGTTGACGAGCGCGCGGCGGATCGCCTGCCGGATCCACCACGTCGCGTACGTCGAGAAGCGGATCGCGCGCTCGGGGTCGAACAGCTCGACCGCGTGGAAGAGGCCGACGTTGCCCTCCTCGACGAGGTCGGGCAGCGCGAGGCCGCGGCCCGCCCAGCGCTTCGCCTCGGACACGACGAGGCGCAGGTTGCGCACGGTCAGCTCGAACCGCGCCTCCTGCGCGTGCTGCTCGTCGATCATCTGCTGGAGCGCCGCGAGCGGCGAGGCCTCGGCCGCGCGCCGGCGTTTGCCCCAGGCCGGCGTCGTCGGGGCCGCGGCCTGGATGCGGCGCGCGAGGTCGCGCTCCTCGGGCCCCGTGAGCAGCGGGTACGCCTGGATCTCGCGCAGGTAGGTGTCGAAGGGCGACTCGCTCCGGCGCGGCATGGGCAAGAGCCTACGCGACGGGCCCGCCCGCCTCCACGACCCGCCGGTAGACGGCCTCGTACCGCGGCACGACCCGGTCGGGCGTGAAGCGCTCGACGGCGCTCGCCCGGGCGGCCGCCCCGAACGCCGCGAGCCGCTCGGGCGCCTCGAGCAGGTCGAGGACCGCCTCGGCCATGGCCGCGTCGTCGAGGGGGGGCAGGAGGCGCCCGTCCACCCCGTCGGTGACGACCTCGGGGAGGCCGCCGGACGCGAAGGCCACCGTCGGCGTGCCGCACGCCATGGCCTCGAGCGCGGCGAGGCCGAACGACTCGAACTCGCTCGGGAGCAGGAAGAGGTCGGCCAGGGGCAGGAGGGCCTCGACGTCGGCCTGCGCGCCGACGAACCGGACCCGGTCGCGCACCCCGAGGGCCCGGGCCCGCGCCTCGCACGCCGCCCGCTCGGGGCCGTCCCCGACCATCAGGAGGACCGCGGGCCGGCGCTTCGCGACCGCCGCGAGCACCTCGACGGCCGCGAGCGCGCGCTTGACCGGCCGGAAGTTGCTCACGTGGACGAGGAGGGCCTCGCCCGACCGCGCGTACGCGCGGCGCCGCTGCCCGTCGCGCCCCGGGGCGAACCGCGCCGTGTCGACGAAGTTCGGGATCACCTCGACGGGCCGGAGGGAGCCGAACACGCGGTCGGTCTCGCGGGCGAGCCACGCGGAGACCGCGGTCACGGCGTCGGAGCTCTTGATCGCGTGGCGCGTCATGGGCGCGTACGCGCGGTCCTGCCCCACGATCGTGATGTCGGTGCCGTGGAGCGTCGTCACGACCGGCAGCCGCCGCGGCGCGAGCACGTCGCGGGCGAGCAGCGCCGCGAGCGCGTGGGGGATCGCGTAGTGCACGTGCACCACGTCGAGGCCCTCCTCCTCGGCGGTCTCGACGATGCGCGACGCGAGCGCGGCGTCGTAGGGCGGGTAGCGGAAGAGCGGGTACGTCGTGACCTCGACCTCGTGCCAGCGCACGCGCTGGTCGCAGCCCTCGAGCCGGAACGGCTGCGCGTACGACAGCACGTGCACGTCGTGCTCGCGGCGCGCGAGCGCGCACGCCAGCTCGGTCGCGACCACGCCGGAGCCGCCGGCCGTCGGGTAGCAGACGATGCCGACCCTCAACGGACCATCCCGTCGCGCTTGCGCAGCGCGGTGACCGGGTCGTCCAGCGGGATCACGCGCTCGGCGAGGAACGGCTCGCCGAACGCCGCGCCGATGCGCGCGCCCCAGTACGCGAACCGCAGCTCGTAGCGCTGCAGGAACTTCGGCGAGGCGATGTTCGTCTCGGGCCCCTTCGCGCCGTCCGTGCCGAGCTGCGACGCGTAACACGCGACGACGGCGAGCTTCTCGGCCCAGACGTCCGACACGTCCACGACGAAGGACGGCTCGGGCTCCTTGTGCCCGTAGTAGTGGACGATCGCGTCGGGCCGATGGGCCGGGAGCCCGCCGCCCTTCGCCTTGCCGATGGTGGCGAGGTAGTACGCGCGCCGCACCAACTGCGCCGCGGCCTCGTGGTCCGGGTGCAGGTCGACGGTGCACGGCGCGACGACCAGCCTCGGCCGCCAGCGGCGGATGGCGGCCACCACGGGCTCGGTCATCGCCGCCGTCACCTCGAGACCGCCGTCGGGCAGGCCGAGGTTCTCGCGCCCGACGAGGCCGAGGAGGCGGCTCGCCTGCTCCGTCTCCTTCGCGCGCGACTCCGCCGTGCCGCGCGACCCGGCCTCGCCGCGCGTGAGGTCGACGATCGCGCACCGGTGCCCGGCCGCGCGCATCTTGAGCAGCAGGCCGCCCGCGCACAGCTCGACGTCGTCGGGGTGGGGCCCGAAGGCGAGGACGTCCACGGGGTCGGGCAGCGCGGCGGGGGCCATGGAGCGCGCATCCTACGCGGACCCGGGCCGCCGGGCCCGCGGACGCCGGCCGCGGCGCCCGGTCACCCGAACGTGACGACCCTCACCGGGCCCGCGCCCCCCGACGTCGGCGCCCAGCGGTCGAGGTC
>JAEUHO010000157.1 GCA_016795345.1 Planctomycetia bacterium
CGCGCTCGGGCACGCCCATCGCCGCGAGCACGTACGACGGCTCGAGCGTCGCGCTCGAGCACCCGGCGCCCGACGCGGCCGCGACGTCGGGCATCCCCATGAGCAGCGCCTCGGCCTCGACGCCGTCGAACGACAACGCGCTCACGCCGGGCAGGCGGTCGGCGAGGTCGCCGTGGCGGACCACGCGCGCGACCCGCGCGAGGATCGTCGCCTCGAAGCGGTCGCGGAGCGCCACGAGCCGCGCCGCCTCGGCCTCGCGGCCCGCGCGGATCAGGTCGGCCGCGACGCCGAAGCCGACGACCGCGGGCACGTTCACGGTCCCGGCGCGCATCCCGCGCTCGTGGCCGCCGCCGTGCGTCACCGCGACCAGGCGCACGCGCGGGTCGCGCCGCCGCACGTAGAGCGCGCCCGCGCCCTTGGGCCCGCCGAGGCGATGCGCCGTCAGCGACAGCAGGTGCACGCCGTCGCGCCGCACGTCGAGCGCCACGTGGGCCGCCGCGTGCGCGGCGTCGACGTGGAACCACGCCGCGCGCGCCGCGCACGCCGCGCCGATCGCGGCGGTCGGCTGCCGCGTGCCGACCTCCGCGTTCGCCGCCTGCACCGCGACGAGCACCGTGTCGTCGCGCAGCGCCGCCGCGACGGCCTCCGGCGCCACGCGGCCCGTCGCGTCGCACGGCACCGTCGTCACCTCGGCGCCGCGCCGCGCCGCGAGGAACGCCGCCGTGTCGCGCACCGGCCGGTGCTCCACCGCGCCGATCACGACGTGGCGGCCGCGGGCCGACGCCGCCTCGAACGCGCCCTGCAGCGCGAGGTTGTCGGCCTCCGTCGCGCCCGACGTGAAGACGATCTCCTGCGGGTCCGCGCCCACGAGGTCCGCGACCCGCGCCCGCGCGGCCTCGACGGCCTCCTCGGCCTCCCAGCCGTACGCGTGGCTGCGCGCCGCCGGGTGCCCGAAGCGGGCCCCGAGCCACGGTTCCATCGCCTCGCGGACGCGGGGGTCGAGCGGCGTCGTCGAGAGGTGGTCGAGGTAGAGGGGGGCCGGCATGGGGGCGCGGGGGGAGGCCACGGACCCCGGGGCCCGCTCGCGGGGGGAGAGGACAGGGGGCTCCGGGGGCAGGAGCGGGGGGCCAGTGTACGGACCGACCGGCGCGCGGCGCGATCGGCGCCCCGGCAGGCCCTATACTCGGGGGGCGACGACGACCCGGCAAGCCGCCGGGCCTCGCGTCCCGAGAGACCGACCTGCCATGACGACGATGACGTCCCCGATCCGCCTGACCGAGAAGGCCGCCGCGAAGATCAAGGGCCTGATGGCCGAGCAGAACGCGCCCGCGGGCACGGGTCTGCGCGTGAAGGTCGTGGGCGGCGGGTGCTCGGGGATGTCGTACGCGATCAACCTCGAGGCCGCCGCGAACCCCGCGGACAAGGTCTTCGAGAGCGAGGGCGTGAAGGTGTTCCTCGACCCGAAGAGCGCCCTGTTCATCACCGGGACCGAGGTGGACTGGCAGGAGTCGATGATGGGCGCGGGCTTCGCGTTCAAGAACCCGCTCGCCAAGGGCTCGTGCGGCTGCGGGTCGTCGTTCACCGCGTGACGCGGTCCGGTGCGTCGCCGCTCGTCGCGACGCGGCGGGCGGTGGAGTCGACGTGAACCCCCCGAACGTCCCGAAGACGGTGAAGGCCTGGGTGGCGGACGCCGAGGCCACGTACGGGCCCACGTTCGAGACCTGGTTCCTGGCCGAGTTCGACTGGAAGGCGCTGTGCGCCGACGTGCCCGCGATGGCGGAGCGCGTCGGGCAGGCGTGGACGTCCGCGACGGCGGCGGCGGCGAAGGCGCGGCTTGAGGAGACGGCGCAGCAGGCATTCCGCGGCGGCTACGTCGCCGCGCTGGCGCTGATGGCCGCGTTCGACGCCGAGCTGTCGCCGGACGACGCGCTGACGCGGCTCTGCTCGCCGCCCGCGGGCGACGAGCAGGACGCGCTCGCGGAGACCCTCGACGTCGACCTCGCGGCGGTCGAGCGGTTGCTCGCCGGCCCGGCCTCGACCTTCGAGGAGCCGAGCGCGCGGGTGGTCGTCGCGGCCCGGGCCTCGCGTGCGGTGCGCGGGACCGTCCGCGCGTTGTTGACCGAAGGGCTCGCGCGGGCGGCCGAGGTGCTCGTCGGGCTCGGCGCCCGGCAGGAGCCGCTGGCGAAGGTGCTGTCCGGCGTCGTGACGGTGGCGGTGGCGCTCGCGGGGCTGCGGTACGCGGTCGCCGTCGAGGTGGACGAGGCGACGGGCGGCGACCCGCTGCGCCTCGATCTCCTGGGGATGCGATCGGCGCTCGGCGACCTCGCGGACGCCTGACCGGGCGGGGCAACGGCTCGGGGCGGGGGTATCCTCCCCGCACTTCCCCTTCCCGCTCCCCGCACGAGGACGTTCCATGGGTCACGACGGTCACGGTTCGGACGTCGAGAAGCTGGTGATCATCGGGTCCGGCCCCGCGGGCTGGACGTGCGCGATCTACGCCGCGCGGGCCAACCTGAAGCCCCTCGTCTACGAGGGGATGCCGAGCCAGCAGCTGCTGCCCGGCGGGCAGCTGATGTTCACGACCGAGGTCGAGAACTACCCCGGGTTCCCGCACGGGATCCAGGGCCCCGAGATGATGGCGAAGTTCAAGGAGCAGGCCGAGCGGTTCGGCACGCGGGTGGTCACCGACGACATCGTCGAGGTGGACTTCTCGAAGCGGCCGTTCACGCTGAAGTCGTCCGAGGGCGTCGTGATCAAGACGCAGTCGGTCGTGCTCGCGACGGGCGCGAAGGCGAACTGGCTGAACCTGCCGAACGAGCAGCGCCTGGCCCAGAACGGCGGCGGCGTCTCGGCGTGCGCGGTGTGCGACGGCGCGCTGCCGGTGTTCCGCGACCAGCACCTCGCGGTGGTGGGCGGCGGCGACACCGCGATGGAGGAGGCGTCGTACCTGACGAAGTTCGCGTCGATGGTGCACGTGATCCACCGGCGCGGGGAGTTCCGGGCCAGCAAGGCGATGGCGGCCCGCATCCTCGAGAGCCCCAAGGCGACGGTCCACTGGTGGAGCGCCGTCGTGGACGTGATCGGCAAGGACTTCATCGAGGCGATCGTCCTCGAGGACACGCGCGACAAGAAGCGCACGACGCTGCCGGTGAAGGGCCTGTTCATCGCGATCGGCCACACGCCGCTGACGGGGTTCCTGAACGGCCAGATCGAGACCGACGACAAGGGTTACGTGAAGGTCCAGGACCCGTGGCGCACGACGACGAACGTCGAGGGCGTCTTCGTCGCGGGCGACGTGGCCGACAGCACCTACCGGCAGGCGATCACCGCGGCCGGCATGGGCTGCAAGGCCGCGCTCGACGCCGAGCGCTGGCTGGCCTCCAAGGGCATCCACTAGCCCTTCCATCCGCCAATCGATGCCGGTCGAAGATCGGCGGACGGTTTCGCATCGAGACGCGCCATCGGGTGCCGGACACCGAATGGCGCGTCTGATCGGGCCGGCCACCGGGCCTCGCGTGCCCCGGGGCCGGGCCGCCAGTCCGCCAATCGACGCCGGTCGATGATTGGCGGATCGAACGGCGAAGCCGTCCGCCAATCAATGGCGGTCGATGACTGGCGGACGGTTCCGCGTCGAAACGCGCCATCGGGTGCCGGACACCGAATGGCGCGTCTGATCGGGCCGGCCACCGGGCCTCGCGTGGCCCGGGGCCGCGCCGCCGATCCGCCACGGTCGTTGACTGGCGGATCGCACGGCGAATCCGTCCGCCAATGGATGCCGGTCGATGATGGGCGGATCCGGGCGCGGGCTTCGCACGGGAGGCGGAGTCGCACCGAAGCCGCCGGGGGCGACCGGGGGATCGGGTACGATCCGGCCCATGAGCGCCCCGGGTCCGGTGCACGTTCCCCATCGCCGCGATGTCGCCCACGAGGCGTTCGACGACGAGGTCATCCTGATCCACTTCCCGTCCGGGAAGTACTTCCGGCTCGACGCGCCGGGCCGCGTCGCGTGGGCCGCGATCGAGGCGGGAGCCACCGCCGACGATGTCGCGGCCACGTTCGCCCGGGCCTTCGACGTCGGGGGCGGGGAGGCGCACGACGCCGCGCAGGCCTTCCTGGCCGAGCTGCGGGCCCACGGCCTCGTGCTCGCCGACCCCGTCGCGGAGGCGCGTCGCCCGTCGGGGGCCGCCGGCGCCGACGGCGGTCCCGCTGCGTCGCGCGCGCCGTGGCAGCGCCCGCGCGTCGAGGTGTTCACCGACCTCGAGCAGCTGTTCCTCGTGGACCCGATCCACGACGTGGACGCCACGGGCTGGCCCCATGCGAAGCCCTGACGGGGCGCTCCTCGGCGGACCGGCGGCCGGCGACACGGCCCGTCTCGAGCGGTTCTTCGAGGCGGCGCTCGCGGCGTTCGACCGCGCGGCCGCGGTCGCCGGGTGCCGGGTCGAACGGGTCGGCGTCGCGGGGCAGGTGGCGGAGCTGCGGTTCGCCGGGCCGTCGATCCGGGAGCGCCTGTTCCCGGCGCTCGAGCACCTCAGCGGACCGGGCCTCGCGTCCCCGTCGCTGACGATCTCGGTCTTCGACTCGGCCTCCACCGGCGTCCCGATGCCGCCGCCCGCGTGGCCGCGCGACGCCGTCGGCCCGCGCGGCGAGGTGGCCGGGTTCGCCGACGGTCCCTGGCGCGTCGCGTTCAACGTCGGCTCGGGGATCCTCCTCGTCCACGACCGCGACGGCGGCCGCGCGCTCGCGTGGACGGCGGACGCCGCGGCGGTGCCGTACTACGAGACCGCGTCGCCGATGCGTCCGCTCCTCGCGTGGTGGCTCGGCGACGCGGGCCGGCAGGTCGTCCACGCGGCGGCGGTCGGCCGGGGCGGGCGGGGCGTGCTCCTGACCGGCCGCGGCGGCTCCGGCAAGACGACGACGGCGCTCCTCTGCGTGCAGGCGGGCCTCGCGTACGCCGGCGACAACAACCTCGTGCTCGCCCACGGGACGCCGGCCCGCGGCCACGCGTTGTACGGCTCGGCGACCGTCCGCCCCGGCACCCTCGAGCGCCTCCCCGCCCTCCGCGCGCGGCTGCGCAACGCCGACCGGCTCGACGAGGAGAAGGGGCTGCTTTTCGTCGGCGGGGCCGACGGCACGCCGCGGCTGCCCTCGTTCGACGTCGCGGCGATCCTGCTGCCGCGCGTGGTCGGCGGCCCGCGCAGCCGCCTCGAGCCGGCCTCCGCGGGCGCGTGTTTCGCGGCCCTCGCGCCGTCGTCGGTCCTCTCGCTCCCCGGCGCGAGGGAGGCGGCGGTCGCGCGGCTCGGGGCATGGGCCCGTTCCGTTCCGGCCCACCACCTCCTCCTCGGCGACGACCTCGACGCGATCCCGGGCCTCGTGGCCGGCGCGCTCGGAGCGGCGCCGTGAGCGCGGCCCCGCGCGTCTCGGTCGTCATGCCGGTGCGCGACGGCGCCGCGTACCTCGCCGCGGCGCTCGAGAGCGTCCTCGCGCAGGACGTGCCGCCGCACGAGATCGTCGTGGTGGACGACGGCTCCACCGACGGCAGCGGCGCGATCGCCGCGCGCGCGGGCGGGCCCGTGCGCGTGCTCGCGGGCCGCTTCGGCGGCGCGGCCGCCGCGCGCAACGCCGGCGTCGCCGCGTCGTCCGGCGACGTCCTCGCCTTCCTCGACCACGACGACCTGTGGACCGCGGGCCGGCTCGGCCCCCAGCTCGCCGCGCTCGCGCGCGCCCCCCGCGTCGAGCTCGTGCTCGGCCTCACGCAGCGCGTGCGCGACGACGGGGGCGCCCTCGTGCCCCTGGGCCCGCCCGCCGCCGAGATGAGCCTCGGCGCGGTCCTCGTCACGCGCGCGACGTTCGACCGCGTCGGCCCGCTCGACGTCGCGCGGCGTTTCGACGAGGACGTCGACTGGTTCCTGCGCGCGCGCGAGGCCGGCGTGCCCGCGCGCCTCCACCCGGTGCTCGTGCAGCGCTACCGCCGCCACGCCACCAACGCCACGCGCGACCGCGCGGGCGACGTGCGCGCGTTCTTCACCGTCCTGCGGGACTCGCTCGCGCGCCGCCGGGGCGCCGACGGGACCGTCCGCGCGCTCCCCGACTGGCCGCCGCCGGAGCCGACGTGAGCCCCGACGCATTCGACGTCGCCGTCGTCGTCCCCGTGCGCAACGGCGCGGCGTACCTCGCCGAGGCCCTCGCGAGCGTCGCCGCGCAGACGTGCCGGGCGCACGAGGTGGTCGTCGTGGACGACGGCTCGACGGACGGGAGCGCGGCCGTCGCGCGGGCCGCGGGGCCCGACGTGCGCGTGGTCGAGCAGCCGCCGCTCGGCGCCGGCGCGGCGCGCAACCGCGGCGTCGCGGAGACGACCGCGCCCTGGATCGCGTTCCTCGACGCCGACGACCGCTGGCTGCCGCGGAAGCTGGCCCGCCAACGCGAGGCCCTGTCCGCGGCACCCGGCGCGGTCGCGGCGATCGCGTCGATCCGGCAGTTCTTCAGCCCCGAGCTCGGGCGCACCGACGCGCCCGACCCGGAGGTCGTCGTCGGGACCAGCCCGATCACGCTCGTGGTCCGCCGCGAGGCCTTCACCCGGACCGGCGGGTTCCCCACCGACCCCGGCGTGCCGGAGGCCGCGTTGTGGTGGGTCCGCTTCGAGGCGACGGGCGCCGTCGTGCTCACGCTCGACGAGGTGCTCGCGGAACGTCGCATCCACGCGGCGAACACGGGCCTGCTGCGGCCGGGGTTCCGGCAGGGGTACCTGCGGCTCGCGAAGGAGGCGCTCGACCGCAGGCGCCGCGGCGGGCCGGCGTGAACCTCCGCGACCCGCGGCCCGACGCGCGCGAGACGTGGCTGCTGCGGGCGGCGCTCGGCGAGGGCGACGCGGCCCGCGCCGCGTGGGCCGCCTGGCGGGCCGACGCCGACCTCGACCGGATCGACCAGGCGTCGTTCCGCCTGCTCCCGCTCGCGTACCGCAACCTCGCGCGCCTCGGCGTCACGGACCCGTGGGACGGCGCGCTCCGCGGGTTCTACCGCCGCGCATGGTGCGAGAACCAGGTGCTCTTCCGCCGGGTCGCGGAGGTGCTCGAGGTCCTCGCGCGCGCGGGCGTCCGCGCCCTCGTGCTGAAGGGGGCCGCGCTCGCGTCGCAGGCCTACGGCGACGCGGGGACCCGTCCGATGGCGGACGCCGACCTCCTCGTGCGCGGCCGCGACTTCGGGCCCGCCGTGCGCGCGCTGGCGGGCGCGGGGTGGCGCGCGCACGACGCGGCCGCGGGCGCCGTGCTGGAGGCCTCGCCCGCCGCGTTCCGCGAGCGCTACGACGCGATCGGCCTGCGCCGGGACGGCGACCCGCTGCCGGTGCTCGACCTCCACGACCGGGTCCTCCACGTCTACGGGCACCATCGCGTGGACTTCCCGGAGGCGTGGTGGTGGGCCGACGCGGAGCCGTTCGCGCTCGGCGGCGCGACCGCCTGGCGGCTCTCGCCGGCGCACGCCCTGCTGCACGTCGCCTTTCACGGCTACCAGCGCCAGCACGTCGGGCCCATCCGGTGGGTGGCCGACGTGGACCGTCTCGTCCGCGCGGAGGGGCCGCGGATCGACTGGCGGACGCTCCTGCGTCAGGCACGCGAGGCCCGGGTGCTCGCGCCCCTCCGCGACGCGCTCGAGACGGCGGCGGAGGTCGTGGGGACGCCGGTGCCGGACGACGTGCGCCGGGCCTTGCGTCGGGAGCGCGTGACCGCCGTGGAGCGGTTCGAGCGGGCCCTGCGCCTCGGCACGCCCGCGTGGGCCGCGGACTACGGCCGGACGCTGGCGCCGGTCCTGCGGCGCGTGCGCAGCCGCGAGCGGCTGCCCTGGCCGGGCTGGCGGCGGACGCTCCGCGAGGCCTGGCGGCTGGCGTACAAGCTCCCGCGGCGCCACGTGCGGCGGGTGCTCTCGGGCGCGGCGGGGCGACGATGACGTCGCCGTCGGCGTGGTGGGGGCGGCTGCGAAGGCGGTGGACGCGGCTCGTGCCGCGGGACCGTGCGGCCTACGCGGCCCTCTCGACCCGTCCGGTGGTGCTGTTCGTGCAGGACTTCGGCGTGGGCCGGCGGCTGTTCGCGCTGCTCGGGCGGCTGCGGGCCGTTCCGGTGCACGTCGTCTACCACACGTCGTGGCACGTGGACGAGGCCGTCGTGCTGCCGGAGCACCTCGCGCGGATCGAGGCGCTCGGGCGCGCCCATCCGTCGTTGCGGGTGACGGCGCTGGCCCCGACGGAGGCGGAGCGCGCCCGGTTCGCCGCGCGCGGCGTGGAGGCGGTGCACTGCAACCAGGGCGCGTTCGTGGACGAGCGCGTGTTCCGCCCGCTCGCCGACGTCGAGCGCGTGCACGACGCGGTCTACGACGCGCGGCTCGACCGCTTCAAGCGGCATCGGCTCGCGGCCTCGGTCGAGCGGCTCGCGCTCGTGACGTACCGGAACGACGACACCGACCGACGGTACGAGGCGCGCATCGCGCGCGAGCTCGCGCACGCGACCTGGTGCAACGGCCCGCCGGCGGCGCGGCGCGTCCTCGACGCCGACGAGGTGAACCGCGCGTACGCCGCGTGCCGCGTCGGGTTGTGCCTCTCGGCGCGCGAGGGCTCGATGTGGGCGAGCGCGCAGTACCTGCTGGCGGGGCTGCCGGTCGTGAGCACGCCGAGCGAGGGGGGCCGGGACGAGCTGTTCGACGCGGCCCACGTCGAGATCGTGGCGCCGGAGCCGGCCGCCGTCGCGGCCGCCGTGCGGGCCCTCGTCGCGCGGGACCTCGATCCCGCGGCGATCCGGCGCCGCACGCTCGAGAAGATCGCGCCGCACCGCGCCCGCCTCTTCGACCGCGTGCAGGCGACGTTGACCGCCGCCGGCGAGACCCGGTCGTTCGCGGAGGCGTGGCCGGCGGTCCTCCGGCATCGCATGATCGACCCGACCCAGGTGGGGCGGTCGCAGCGTGCGGCGATGGACCGGCACGACGCGTCGATCCTCGCGGCCGTGGCCGCCCGGGCCCCCTGGCCCGAACCCTAGCCACCGGGTCTTGCGTGCCCCGGGGCCGGGCCGCCGATCCGCCAATGGACGCCGATCGTTGACTGGCGGACGGTTTCGCGTCGAGACGCGCCATCGGGTGCCGGACACCGAATGGCGCGTGAGGGGCCTCCGCTTGACTCCGGGGACTTCGTGTTAGTGTATTGTTTGCACTCACTGGAGTCCCGCCCCAATGCCGGCCCCCCTTCCCCGTGACGACTCCCTCCCGTCGGATCTCCCCGGGTTCCTGGCCCGGTTCGC
>JAEUHO010000162.1 GCA_016795345.1 Planctomycetia bacterium
GACGACAGCGTGTTCCTGCACCACGCCGAGGAGCCTCCGCGACGTGGCGCACGCGTTCGTGCCCGCCGGTGGCCCTGCGATACGCCCGGGTCGCAGCCGCGGCCCCAACCTCGTCCCCTCGTGCATGGGCCGGGCCAGGGGACCGCGAGGCCCGGCGGCCGGCGGGCCTCGCGGTCCCGCGGGTCGGCGTCCGACGCGCCGATCGGCGGCCGTGCGTCGGGTCGCGCGGCGCGCCGCGACGCCGGCCGGGAACGACGGGCGCGTTTCGCGACAAGGCCTGAGGGAAACCCCGGGGTTCGCGTACCCTGCGTCCGCGGCGCGCGTCGCGGCCGCGGAGGCCCCATGGCGACGACGTCGTTCAAGCAGCCGCTGCCCGGGAAGGCCCTGCGCTGGACCTGCACCCCGACGCTCATGGCGAGGTGCGACGACGGGAAGGTGCCCTCGCTCGTCGAGACGGTGGGGCAGCCCGACGCGCTGGACGCGCTGCGGCTCGGGCTCGACCTGTACGGGCCCGGCTACCACGTCTTCCTCGCCGGGCCGCCGGGCCTCGGCCGCACGGAGCTCGTCCGCGGGCTCCTCGACGAGATGCACCCGCGGTGCGCGCTGCCGAAGGACCGCGTCTACGTGAACAACTTCCGGCACCCCGAGCGGCCGCGGCTGCTCGAGCTGCCGCGCGGCACGGGGCGGCTGTTCGCCGACGCCGTCGCGAAGGCGGGCGAGCGGCTGGCCGACGAGGTGCGGCGGCTCGTCGAGGACGAGACGTACGCGAAGCAGCGGGAGGCGCTCAACGCCACGTTCCGCGAGAAGGAGCGCACGCTCGTGGACGCGTTCGAGCGCCTGGTCGCCGACCACGGGTTCACGGCGGGGTCGTCGCAGTCCGGGCCCGGCGGCGAGCCCGACCTCTTCTACGTCGTCGGCGACCGTGGCGTGTCGATGGGCGACCTCGACCAGGCGATCCGCGCCGGGGCCGTGCCGCCCGAGAAGGAGGCCGAGATCCGCGCGACGCACGCGACGCTGCGCAGCGAGCTGATCGGCACGATGCGGCGCGTGCGCGTGGTCGCCGGCGAGCGGCAGCGCGCGCTCGAGGACCTCGAGCAGGGCGCGGCGCGGCGGCTCGTCGAGGACGTGACGACGGACCTGCGGGCGCGGTTCACCGACCCGGCCATCGCCGCCCACCTCGACGAGGCGAAGGCGCACTTCGTCGCGCGCTTCGGCGTGTACGCGCGCGCGCTCCTCGAGGCCGCGGAGGCCACGAGCGGCCGGCCCGACACGTACCGGATCGCGGCCGGCGAGGCGCTCCGCGACTTCCAGGTGAACCTCCTGCTCGACACGACGGACCAGCAGGGGTGCGCCGTGGTGGTCGAGGGCAAGCCCACGTGGACGAACCTGTTCGGGCAGGTGGAGCGGGAGAGCGACGGGAACGGCGGGGCCCGGAGCGACTTCCTCCTGATCCGGGCGGGGAGCCTGCTCCGCGCCGACAGCGGCTACCTGCTGCTGTACGCCCGCGACGTCCTCGCGGAGGAGGGGCTCTGGGAGGAGCTCAAGCGCGTGCTGCGCGACGGGCGGCACGAGATCCGGGTGCCCGAGGCGCTGCTCGCCTCGAGCCCGACGGTGCTGCACCCCGACCCGATCCCGGTGAACGTGAAGGTGGTCCTGATCGGCGACGAGGCCACGTGGTACGCGATGCGCGCGGGCGACCCCGAGTTCGCCGACGTCTTCAAGGTGCGCGCGGTGTTCGAGGGCGAGGTGGAGCGCACCGAGGAGGCGCTGCGGCGCTTCGCGGGGTGGTTCCGGCGCTTCGAGCGCGAGGAGTCGCGCCGGCCGCTCGACGCCGAGGCCCTGGCCCTCGTCGCGGAGGAGGCCGTCCGCGAGGCGGGGCGGCAGGACCGCATCAGCGTGCGGTTCTCGCGGCTCGCCGACCTCGCGCGCGAGGCCGGCCACCTGGCCGAGCTGTCCGGCGCCGCGACGATCGGCGCGAACCACGTCCGCGTCGCGCGGGCCGCCGCGCGGCGCCGCCACGGCATCGAGGAGCGGCGGGTGCGCGAGGCGGTCGACGACGGCCTGATCCTCGTGCAGACGTCGGGGACGCGCGTGGGCCAGGTGAACGGCCTCGCCGTGTACGACTTCGGCGAGCACCGGTTCGGCAAGGTCGCGCGCATCACCGCGGCGGTGGGGGCCGGGCAGGCGGGGGTCGTGAACGTCGAGCGGATGGTGGACCTGTCCGGGGCCTCGCACGACAAGGGCGTGCTCATCCTCTCGGGCTACCTCCGCGAGACGTTCGGCGCCGACCGGCCGCTCGCGTTCACGGCCAGCATCGTCTTCGAGCAGAGCTACGGCGGCGTGGACGGCGACAGCGCGACGTGCGCGGAGGTGTTCGCGACGCTGTCGGCCCTGGCCCGCGTCGCGGTGCGGCAGGACCTCGCGGTCACCGGCAGCATGAACCAGCACGGCGACGTGCAGGCGGTGGGCGGCGTGACCGACAAGATCGAGGGGTTCTTCGACCTCTGCGCGGCGCGGGGGCTCACGGGCACGCAGGGCGTCGTGATCCCGCGGGCGAACGCGCGCGACCTGATGCTGCGCGACGACGTCGTCGAGGCGTGCGCCGCGGGGAAGTTCGCGGTGTACGCGATCGACCGCGTCGAGCAGGGGATCGAGCTCCTGACCGGCGTGCCGGCGGGCGTCGGGAAGGCCCCCGGGCGGTTCGCGAAGGACTCGTTGTACGCGCGCGTGGCGGAGCGGCTCGACGCGCTGGCGGCGTCGGGGACGGCTCGCGCGGCGACGACGTCCGACGGCGGGGTCCCGGCGCCGGCCGTCGTGCGCGCGGCGACGCGACGCGAAGGCGGCGCGCGCGGCGCGGGGCGCGGCGGCCGCGCGCGGGACTGACGGCGGCCGGGCCTCGCGGTCCCGCGGGTCGCTCCCGCGGAGGAGGCCCGGGACGGCGCGACGTCAGCGCGGCACGACGTCAGCGAGGGACGACGTCGTCGGGGGCGTCGAGGTCGCGGCGCGCCTCGAGGACGTTGCGGGCGAACGTGAGGTCGGCGGGGACCGTGAGCTTCACGTTGTCGGGGTCGCCGGCGACGGCGGTGACGGGGATGCCCGCGGCGACGAGGAGCGCGACCTCGTCGGTGGCGACGGTGCCGCGCTGCTCGGCGAGGTCGAGGGCGCGGCGCAGCAGCGCGGCGCGGGCGGCCTGCGGCGTCTGCACGGTGCGGAGGGCCTCGCGGTCGAGGGTCTCGACGAGGCGGCCCGACGGGTCGGCGCGGTGGACGGAGTCGCGGACGGGGAGGGCCGGGGCGGCGGCGCCGTCGCGGGCCGCGGCGTCGGCGACGCGGCGGACGAGGTCGGGCGTGACGAGGGGGCGGGCGGCGTCGTGGACGAGGACGACGTCGAGCCCGGGCGGGAGCGAGGCGACGCCGCGCGCGACGCTCTCCTGGCGGGTGGCGCCGCCCTCGACGACGACGGCGCCGGCGAGGGCGGGGTCGCGGCGGGCGAGCGCGCGGAGCGCCTCGAGGTCGTCGGCGCGGGCGGTGAGGACGGTGGGGAGGGTCCCGAGGGCGGCGCGGAAGGCGGCGGCGGCGCGGGCGACGACGGGGACGCCGCCCAGCAGGAGCAGGACCTTCGAGGTGTCGCCGCCGAACCGGCGCGACGACCCGGCCGCCGTGAGCACGAGTCCGTAGGACGTCATCGCGGCGGATCGTACACGGGCGCGCGACGGGACGGCGCGGGGTGCCGTCGGTGCGGGGAGGCGGGTACCATCCGGCGGCCGCCGCGGGGCGGCGCGGAGCGTGCGCGTGCGCGTCGGCATCGGCTACGACATCCACCCGTTCGACCCGAACCGGCCGCTGGTGATCGGCGGCGTGCGGATCGAGGGCACGTGGGGGCTGCGGGGCCACAGCGACGCGGACGTGTTGTTCCACGCGGTGGGGGACGCGTGCCTCGGGGCGGCGTGCCTCGGCGACCTCGGCGAGCACTTCCCCGACAGCGACCCGCAGTGGCGCGGGGCGCCGTCGTCGGTGCTGCTCGGGCACATCCTCGGGCTCGTGCGGGGGAAGGGGCTCGCGCCGTCGTACGTCGACGCCACGATCGTCGCCGAGCGGCCGCGGATCGCGCCGCACCGGCAGGCGATGCGGGAGCGGCTCGCGGCGCTGATGGGGCTGCCGCTCGACCTCGTGAGCGTGAAGGCGAGCAGCAACAACGGCATCGGCGCCATCGGGCGCGTCGAGGGCATCGCGGCCCTGGCCGTCGTGTCGCTGGTGCCCGCGGGCGGCGCGGCTCCCGGGGCGGGCGCGTGAGGGCGGGCCGCGCGCTGCTCGCGTCGGCGCTCGCCGCGGGCCTCGCGTCGGCGGCGGGGGCGTGCAGCGCGTCGTCGCGGAAGAACGTGAAGGACGTGGCGGAGACCGTGCTCACGCTCCAGACCGGGACCGTGTCGGAGCTGAAGGCCCAGCGCGACACGGGGCCGTTCCGCGACTACGCGGTGCCGCCGGCGGAGATGATGGCGCTGGTGGAGGCGGTGCTGCGGTCGAAGGTCGTGGCGGTGTTCCCGGAGCCGCTGCAGCAGGTCGTCGTGGCGAAGGAGCGGGAGGGCAAGGAGGCGCTCGACGACTCGTACGCGCCGGCGTTCCGCTCGGCGGTCGTCGTGTTCGTCCACGCGGTGGAGGGCGACGCGGGCCGGTCCCGCGTCGAGGTGCACGCCTGCCACCGCGGGCCGTTCCGGCGGGGGAGCATCGACTGGGAGCGCGAGGTCCCGCCGCTCCTCGACGAGGCGGTCGCGAAGCGGCGGGCGCCGCTGCGGCCGCTGCGGTGAGCCGGTGCGGACGCTGCTGCAGCGGGTCACGCGCGGGCGCGTGACGGTCCTCGACGGGCCCGCGCCCGAGGTGGTCGGCGAGATCGGCGCGGGCGTCGTCCTCCTCGTCGGCGTGGAGCGCGGCGACACCGAGGCCGACGCCGACGAGACGGCGCGGAAGGTCGCGGCGCTCCGCATCTTCCCGGGCCGCACGCCGATGGACCGCACCCTCGCCGAGGTCGGCGGGGCGGTCCTCGTCGTCAGCCAGTTCACGCTGGCCGCGTCGCTCGTCCGCGGCAACCGGCCCTCCTTCGACGGCGCCGAGGTCCCCGCGCGCGCGGAGGCGCTCTACCTCCGGGTCGCGGCCTCCCTCCGCGCGGCGGGCCTCCCGGTGGCGACGGGCCGCTTCGGCGCCACGATGTCCGTGGACCTCGCGAACGACGGCCCCGTCACCTTCCTCCTCCCCGTCGCCGGGGGCCGCGTCCGCGACACCGAGACAACGGGGTCGTAGCCCTTTGTCTCGGCGTCGACAGCGAGACAACGGGGTCGTAGCCCTCTGTCTCGGCGTCGACAGCGAGACAACGGGGTCGTAGCCCTCTGTCTCGGTGTCGACGTGGAACAACGGGGTTGTAGCCGTTTGTTGCGGAACGTGACCGGAGGGGGGGCTCGCGCGAGAACGGAGGGTGAAGCGTGCCCTCCATGAGCTCGGACGCGGGCTGCTCGACGTCCTGTGGCCCCCGCGATGCCTCGTCTGCGAAGGCGATGCGTGGGACGGCGCCCTGCCCGGCCTGTGCGGCCGGTGCGGCGACCGCCTCGTCCGCATCGTCCACCCGTGCCCGCGGTGCGGACGCGAGGCCGGCGCGTTCGCCGCCGTCGCGCCCTGCCCCCGCTGCCGCGACGAGCCCACCGACCTCGACGGCGTCGTCGCCCCGCTCCGCTACCTCGACGGCGCCCGGGCGCTCGTCCTCGCGCTCAAGTTCCACGGCCGCACGCCCGCCGCGCGCCCCCTCGGCCTCCTCCTCGCCGACGCCGTCGCGTCGGCCGGCGTCCCCGGCGACGTCCTCGTCCCCGTCCCGCTCTCCGCGCGCCGCCGCCGCGCCCGCGGCCACAACCAGGCCGACGAGCTCGCCCGCGAGGTCGCCCGCGCCACCGGCCTCGCCCGCGACGAACACGCCCTCGCCCGCGCCCGCGACACCCGCCCGCAGTCCGGCCTCTCCCGCGCCCAACGCGCACGGAACCCGCGCGGCGCGTTCCGCGCCCGCCGCGACCACGTCGAGGGCCGCTGCGTCCTCCTCGTCGACGACGTCATCACCAGCGGCGCCACCGCCTCCGCCTGCGCCCGCGCCCTCCGCCGCGCCGGCGCCGCGCGCGTCGTCCTCGTCGCCGCGTGCCGCGCGTGAGCGCCCGCCCCCGCGCGAGCCCGTGCGCCCGCGCGTGAGCCCGTGCGCCTCCGCGGGTACGATCCCCCCGTGTCCGACGCCCCCGTCCTCGAGATCTCCGGCCGCTTCCCCGACGCCCCCCGCGCGGCCGCCGCCGTCGAAGCCCTCAACCGCTGGTTCCGCTGGATCGTCGACGGCGCCCCGCCGCCCGCCCCGCCCTTCGTCGGCTTCGATGTGGACCCCGCCGAATACGCCCTCTCCCTCGGCGACGACCTCGACTGGGAGCTCGGGCCCCACGCCCGCGCCGTCGGCCCCGACGTCCGCATCGCCATCCACACGTCCGACACGCACCTGATCGTCGCGGGCCTCCTCCGCCGCATGGGCGCCCTCGCGGTCAAGATCGTCCGCGACGACGCCTGACCCGGGCCCGCGCCGCCCGACAGGCGCCGCTCACCCCGCGTCGCTCCGCGATCCGCTACTTCGACTTCTTCTTGAAGAGGTCGTCGAGCAGGTCCTTGCCCTTCTCGAGGCCCTTCTCGAGCCCACCGTCGAGGCCGACGAGCTTCGTCGGGTCGAGCTTCGGCACCACGCGCGTCGGCTGGTTCGGCCGCATCGACACCGCGAGCGGGATCGTGCGGTCCTTGAGGTAGGGCTCGACGGCCTTGCCCGCGCTGCCGCCGAGCTGCAGCGGCACGTCGAGGTCGCCCGAGCCGTCGAAGCCGACGTTGCCCGAGAACCGCAGCGTGACCGACGGCGAGACGAGCACCACCGGGTTGAGCGCGATGCGCTCGTTGCCCAGCGTGAACGTGCTCGACAGCTCCGAGAACAGCAGCGCGCGCGACAGCTCGCCGAACGTCTTGCCGACGCCGGGGACGAGCTTCGTGAGCACGTCGAGGCCCTTGCCCGCGCCGCCGCCGGCGAGCGCGCCGAAGAGCGTGCTGTCCTTCACCTGGCCCTGGGTCATGCGCACCGAGCCGGGGCCCGCGAGCGTCTTCGTCAGGTTCGGCGACGCGAGGGCCGCCGAGCGGACGTCGAGGTCGGCGTCGAGGAGGCCCGAGAGGACCGAGCTCGTCGCGCTCGCGGGCACGATGGCCGGGAGCACGAGCGTCAGCGCCTTGCCCGCGCCCTTGCCCGTGAGCATCGGCGACGTGTCGAGGCCGCGCACCGCGACCTTCGCGGTCCACGGGCTCTCGCCCTTGCCGAGGTCGCACGAGCCGTCCACGCGCAGGGTGCCGCGGTTCACGACCGACGTGACGGTCGCGGTCATCGGCGTGCCGGGCGCGGGCCGCGACAACACGATCTTGCCGTCGCTCGCGACGATGCCGCCGGCGCCGAGCTTCTGGAACGTGAGCTCGCCCGACATCCGCAGCTCGCGGCCGCCGCCGCCCGTCGGCCCCATCATCGTGACGTTGCCGCGCAGGCGGCCCTCGCCCGCGGCGTCGTCGTACGACGGCCCGAGGGCCTTCTTCAGGTGCTCGGCGACGCGCACGAGGTCGCCGTCCACCGCGATGCCGAGGTCGAGCACGCGGTCGTCGCCGCGCGGCACGATCGACCCCTTCATCGTGGCCGACGCGGTGGCCGAGGCCAGCGTCGTCTCGTCGATGCGGATCGCGCCGGGCGTCGCGCCGAGCACGAGCCGCGGCTTCAGCTCGACGCGGGCCTCCTCGACGGTCGTCGCGTGCCCGGTCTTCGGGTCGCGCGCGCCGGTGTAGCGGAGCCGCTCGACGACGAACGCGCCCGAGAGCCGCGTCCCGGGGTTCGCGGCCGCGCTGTCGAGCGACCCGGTGACGGTGCCCGAGAGCGTCGCGTCGGGGGCGAGGCCGCCGAGCCAGCCGAGCAGCGGCCGCGCGGCGGCGAGGTCCGCCGCGAGCGTGAGCTGGGCGCTCGTGAGCCCGCCCGTGTCGCCGGTCGCGAGGGCCGCCGCGCCCTTCGCGTCGAGGCCCATGCCGCGCAGCGCGAGGTTCGAGACGGTCAGCGTCCTGCGGGCCGCGTCGTGCGCGAGCCGCAGGCCGCCGTCGAGCGTGCCCGGCGCGGTCGCGCCCGGGAGCCACAGGTCGCGGCCCGCGAGCGTGACGTCGAACGTGCCGGCCGACGCCGCCGTGCCGCGCACCGTCGCCTCGACGCGCCCCGCGACCCGCTGGCCCGGCGCGAGGTCGAACGCCTTCGGGAACGCGCGCGCCGCGGCGGCGAGGTCCACGGACGCCGTGGCGTCGCCCTCGATCCGCATCGGCTCGCCGAGCGTCACCGCGAGGTTTGGCGACGTGCGCAGCGCGAGCGCGCCCGCGGTCACGGTCGCCTTCGCCACGACGAGCCGGCGCGCGTCGCCGGCCCACGTCCCGGCCGCGTCGAGCGAGGCCGTCGGCTCCGTCCACGGGGTCGACCCGTCGGCCCCGCCCCACACGAACCCCGTCACGGTGCCCGTGGCCGCCCACGCGAGGGACGAGGCGTCGCCCTTCGCCGAGAGGTCGAGCGCGACGGTGCCGCGCAGGTCGTCGTCGGGCGACGAGAGCGCCCCGAGCAGCCGCCCGAGGGTGGGGGAGAGCGTCACCGCGAGCTTCGCCGCGGCCTCGGTGCGGGCCCCGCCGGCCGCCGGGCCTTGCGTCACGAGGCCCCGAGCGGAGCCCGTGAGGCTGCCGCGCAGCGCACGCCCCTCGATGACGAGCGGCGTCGCGCCGTCGCCGAACGTGAGGTCGCCCGCCGCGTTCCGCACGACCGTGCCGCGCACCGTGAGGCGCGGCTCGTCGAGGCCCGCGTCCTTGCGCGAGAAGCCGGTCGCGGTGAGGCCGTCGAGGACGAGCGCGAGGTCGAGGCGCGTGCCGTCGGCGGCCGGCGCCGGGCGGGCCTCGAGCGTCGCGCCGCGCAGCGTGACGCGGCCGCCCTCGCGCGCGAACGCGAGGCCCGCGAGCTTGACCGACGCGAGGCCCGTGCCGCCGCCCTTCGACGCGAGCGTGAGGTCGGTCGCGACCTCGACGGAGCCCGTGAGCCCGTCGATGCCGAACGCGGAGAACGTCTGCGCGAGGCGCGCGAGGTCGAGGGCGGGGACGGTGGCCTTCACGGGGCCCGCGCCGTCGCCGTCGAGGCGCGCGTCCAGGCTGAGGGTCGCGTCGCCGCCGCCGGCCTTCGCGCCGCGGACCGTCGCGGCGAAACGCGCCGTCGTGCCGGCGCCGACGTCGGCGTCGAGGGTGATGCCGTCGACGACGTCCGGCGCGGGCGCGCGGCCCCCGACGGGCGCGCCGTGCGCGACGACCTTGCCGTCGCGGACCGCGAGCACGGCGTGGAGGCGGCCGCCGCCCTCAGTGCGGGGCTCGTCCTCGCGGCCGTCGTCGGGGAAGAGGCCGTCGAGGTTGCTGGTGCCGTCGGCGCCGCGGATCAGCGTGAGGACGGGGCGGTCCACGGCGACGCGGGCGTCGATCGTGCCGGTCAGCGCCTTGAAGACGGCCACGTCGACCTTCACGCGGTCGATGGCGACGAGCGGGTCGCCCTGCCAGCCCGTCGGGTTGTGGACCTCGACGTCGCGCAGCTCGAGGCCGCTCCACCAGGCCGCCGAGAGCCCGCCGATCGTGACCTTGCGGCCGACGGCGGCGGAGACCTTCTCCGCGACCATGCGGCGGACGGGCGCGAGGCCGAGCGCGAGCGGCGCCACGGCCACGAGCACGAGCAGCGTGAGCACGAGGTAGACGAAACGTCGGCGCCAGCGGCCCCGGCGCTTCGGCGGCGGGGCGGGCGGGGTCGGGGGCGTCGGGGCCAGGGGGTCGGCCATGGGCACGGTTCCGCGTCCCGGGGCCTTCGGAGAGGCCGGGGCCGCCGGGGAGCGCCGGATTCTAGGGGCCGTCGCGGGGGGTGGGCGGTACGTTCCGGGACGCCCCGGACCGGAGCCGTCCCGATGAGACTGTCCGACCTCGCGTCGCGCCTTGGCGTGCCCGTGGAGGGCGACGGCAGCGTGGAGGTCCGGCGGGCGTCCGGGCTCGACGAGGCGGGGCCCGGGGACGTCACCTTCGTGCGCGACGTGAAGTACGCCGCGAAGCTCGCGACGACCCGGGCGTCGGCCGTCGTCCTGCCCCCGGGGATCGGCGGCGCTCGCGTGCCGGTGCTGCGGTCGCCGACGCCGGACCTGCACTTCCTGCAGGCGGTGATGGCGCTCCACCCCCGCGTGCGCGCGCCCGTCGGCATCCACCCGACGGCCCTGGTCGACCCGACGGCGCGGCTCGGCGAGGGCGCGTCGGTCGGCCCGTACGTCGTGATCGAGGCCGGCGTCACCGTCGGCGCGCGGGCCGAGATCGGGCCCCACGTCGTCATCCGCCGCGGCGTGACGATCGGCGACGACGCGTGGATCCACGCGCGCGTCGTGATCCGCGAGGGCACGCGGATCGGGCACCGCGTGATCCTGCAGGACGGCGCGATCCTCGGCGCCGACGGGTTCGGCTTCGCCCGCCGGCCCGACGGCACGCACCAGAAGATCCCGCAGGTGGGCATCGTCGTGATCGAGGACGACGTCGAGATCCAGGCGAACGCGTGCGTCGACCGCGCGACCCTCGACGTCACGTACGTGCGCCGGGGCGCCAAGGTCGACAACCTCGTGCAGATCGCCCACAACTGCGACATCGGCCCCGACTCGATCCTCTGCGGGCAGGTCGGCCTCGCCGGCAGCACGGTCCTCGGCAAGGGCGTCACGCTGGCCGGCCAGGCCGCCGTCGCCGGGCACGTCCACATTGGCGAGGGCGCCACCGTGCTGGGGCAGGGCGGCGTCATCAAGGACCTCGAGGCCGGCCAGATCTACGCCGGCACGCCGACGCTGCCGGTCCGCCTCCACCACAAGTTCCACGTCTCGATCCCGAAGCTGGTGGACCTCCCCGCCGAGGTCCGCCGCCTCGAGGCTCGGGTCAAGGCGCTCGAGCAGCCCGAGCGCCCGTAGCCCGACGTGAGCGACGCGACGCCCCCGTCCCCGTCGGCCGCGCCCCCTCCGTCGGGCCCGGACGCCGGCACGCCCGCGCGGCGCTCGCGGCGGCTCTCGCGCATGACCGCGTACGCGTGGTCGAAGCACTGGCCCGCCGAGGCCACGCTGGCCCTCGGCGGCGGGATCCTCTCGCTCGCCGGCTACTGCCTCCAGCGCTCGATGTCGGCCCCCGACTGGACCCCGCAGGCCCTCGTCGTCGGCGGCCAGGCCCTCTGGATCCTCGCGCCCGCGTGGCCCCGCATCCTCGCGCGCGTGCAGCGCAACCGCGCGTTCGCGTGGATCGGCGTGTTCGCCCGCGGCCCGCTCCTCCTCATGGCATTTGCCGCGATCACGCCGCTCGTCGGCGGCGACCGCGACCAGGGCGTCGGCCCGTGGTGGCTCCTCTTCGGCGGCCTGCTCGTCGCCAACAACCTCGACGCGATCTACACGCCGCACCGCAACGCGATGATCCGCGCGAACTACGCGCTCACCGCCCGCGGCCGCATCTTCGGCATGATCCAGCTCGTCAGCATGGTCGCGTCCGTCGCCGGCGCCATGGCGGCCGGGCAGCTCCTCGACCGCGACCCGCGCTGGGCCCGCGTGGTCTTCCCGGTCGGCGCGACCATCGCGATCGTCGGCTACGCCCTCATGGCGCGCATCCGCTGGCGCTACGACGGGCCCGTGGAACTCCCCGCCGAGCGCGGCCTCGAGCTGGTCCGGCAGTCCATGCGCGAGGCGGTCGCGGCGTCGGTCAAGACCCTCAAGCAGGACCCCGACTTCCGGCGGTTCGAGCTCGGCTTCATGCTCTACGGCCTCGGCCTCCTCGCCGCGACGCCGCTCTTCGTGACCCACTTCGCCAAGATCTTCGACACCGAGCAGTGGGCGACCGCCGACCGGCTGGTCCTGCCGCTCACGCAGCTGGTCCTCATCGGCCTCGTGGGCCGCCTCTCCGACCGGATCGGGATCGTGAAGGTCGCCGGCCTCTCCTTCGCCCTCCTCGTGCCGTTCTTCGTCGTGATGGCCCTCGTCCGGACCCCGTGGCAGCTCTGCGCCGCCAACGTCCTGTTCGGGCTCTGCATGGCGGGCGTCAACGTCTCGTGGTCCCTCGGCCCGTTGTTCTTCGCCCCCCGCGGCCAGGCCCACCACTACTCCGCGGTGCACATGGCCTGCGTGGGCGTCCGCAGCGTGCTCGGCCCCGTCCTGGGCTATCTCGTGTTCCGGGCGGTATCGTTCGAGGCGGCGCTCGCGATGGCGGCCGCCTTCGAGGTGGCGGCGGCGGTCGTCACCTTCCGGCTCGCGCGCAGGGTGCACCTCCTCACATGAACTTCGGCCCGCTCCGTCGCCTCTACCACTGGACCCTCGGCTGGGCGTCGCGCCCCGCCGGCGTCTGGGCGCTCTTCATCCTCGCGTTCGCCGAGTCCTCCTTCTTCCCGATCCCGCCCGACGTCCTCCTCATCGCGCTCGCCCTCGGCGCGCCCAAGAAGTCGTGGTGGTTCGCCGGCGTCTGCACCGTCGGCAGCGTGCTCGGCGGCGTCGCCGGGTACGGCATCGGCATGGCCCTCGAGGACTTCGGCCGCTGGCTCCTCGGCGTCGTCAGCAACCCCGAGACGTTCGCCGCCGTGAAGCAGAAGTTCGACGAGAACACCTTCGTCGCGGTCGCCCTCGCGGGCTTCACGCCGATCCCGTACAAGGTCTTCACGATCGCCGCGGGCATCTTCCGCGTGGACTTCCCGACGTTCGTGCTCGCGAGCGTGCTCTCGCGCGGCGCCCGCTTCTACCTCGAGGCGACGCTGCTCCACTTCTGGGGCGACAAGGCCCGCGAGTTCCTCGAGAAGCGCTTCGAGTGGATCACGATCGGCGGCGCGATCCTCCTCGTCGGCGGTTTCCTCGCGGTGAAGTACCTCTTCTGACCTCGCGCGCCCTCCGGGGCGCGGTCGGGGGTCCCGGGACGCGAGGCCCGCTCGCCCGCGGGACCGGCCCGTTCGCCCTGCACGCGAGGCCCGCCGGCCGGCACGCGCCGGCGGGGCCTCGCGGGCACGGCGGTCCCCGACGTCACTTCCCGTCGTGCGGCGCCTCCTCCGGTTCCGGGGCCGCGGGGGGCGCGGCCGGCGCGGGCGACTTCGCGATGCGGTCGATCGTCTCGAGGATCGTGCGGCGGATGCCCGGGTCCTTCTCGTCCTTCGCGAGCCGCAGCAGGCGCGGCAGGCCGTCGCGGCCGGCGATGGCCCCGTAGGAGAGGATCGCGGCCACGCGCAGGTCCGGATCGGGGTCGTCGAGCATCGGCTCGACGTCGGCGCGCGCGTCGCGGGTGGCGGTCGCGCGGGCCTCGAGCCGCGCGATGCGGGCGTGGTGCGCCTGGATCGTGTCGATCGCCTGCGCGGTCTCGTCGGCCGCCTCGGGGTCGCCGCCCTTCAGTTCGGCGAGGAGCCACGGCAACGCCTCCTCGAGTCGCAGCGTGGGGCACGCCAGCCGCAGGCGGTGGCTCCACGGGGACGGCGGCACCGTCCTGCCCGCGAGGCCCGCGACGATGCGGACGAGGGCCGCGCGATGGCCGCCCTCGCGCAACCAGGACACGGCGTCCGCGGCGCCGGGGCCGTCGGGCGACGCGGCCATCTCCTCGAGTCGGGCGAGGTCGCCGTCGTCGCCGGGCCGCGCAAGGCCTTCGACGACGGCTTCGGCGACCTTCGGTCGCAGGTCAGCACGCCGCGAGAGCTCGACGAGGAACGCCTTCCCGCCCGGCACGCCCGACCTGCTCGCGATCGCATTCACCAGTGCCTCGACGACGACCTCGTTCGCCTCGGCGGGC
>JAEUHO010000179.1 GCA_016795345.1 Planctomycetia bacterium
TCGAGGGCGGCCGCCGCCGACGCGTTCGCCATGACCGCCGCGCTCGTCGTCGCCGGCCTCGCGCGCCACCGCGCCAAACGCGGCGACGCGGCCGCCGCGACCGCGGTGCTCGGGAAGTTCGGCCGGCCCGCCGACGTGGACGCGCCCGCCCTCGCCGTCGCCGCCCACCTCGCGCGGTCCGACCTCGACCCGCGCCTCGGCGGCCTCCTCGGCGATGCCGGCACCGCCGCCGTCGCGTGGTTGGCCGGGCGCACCGGGGCCCCCGCGGACGCCCTGGGGCGCGTCGTCGCCGCCGCCGCCCCGATGGCGCTCGGCGCCCTCGCCGCCGCCGCGCCGGCGGACGGGCTCGAGGCCCTGCTAGCCGAGGTGGGACCGGGGGGTGTCGATGCCCCGGGCACGCTGGCCGACGGGCGGGGCGCTGCCGCGGGGGTCTTCGAACGGGTGCGGAAGGGCGTCGCGCCGTTCTGGAGGCGGTGGGCGAGGCGCTGACCCCGGTCGGGCCCCGGGCCTTCATCGCGGGCTCATCCCGGGGCCCGTCCCCGGCCGATAGGGACCCGCATGCTCGGGCCCCCGTACGGGCCCGGGCCCCACCTCGCCGGGGGGCGACCGTTGACGCTCGATCCGAAGGACGACTCCGTCGCCGAACCGCCGAAGGGGAACCCCTTCGACGGCGTGGCGGCGTCGTTCCTCGACGTCCTGGTGCTCTTCCTGCGGACGATCCCGCTGTACCCGGACGGGCACGGCCGCGTCGTCGCGGTGACGGAGAAGTTCCAGGCGGCGCTCGCCGAGCGCGGGACCGCGACGGTCGTCGAGCCCACCGAGGGCGGCCTGCGCGTGGACGGCGAGGACCACCCGTCGCTGTCGAACGGCGCGCAGGCGTTCCGCGACGCGCTCGTGCGGACCGCCGTGAGCCGCGTGACGTTCCAGGCCGACGCGCCCCACGCGTCGTACGTCGTGTTCGCGCGGTCGCTGCAGCGAAACGCGCGGCTCGCGCAGTCGGGCCACCTGACGTTCGCCGACCTGTGGATGGCGCCGGTCGAGGGGATCGCGGTCGAGGAGCAGACGTTCTCGCGCGAGGACTTCACCGGCGAGCCGACGGACGGGAACACCGTGATCGGCGGCCGGCGCGACGAGGGCGGCGACGGCGGCAGCGGCTCGGGCGGCGGCACGGGCGACGGCGTGGGTGCCGGCGACGGCCGCGGCACCGGGCGCGGCGGGGCGGGACGCGGGACGGCCCGCGGCGTCCCGGGCGCCACCGGGACCGTCGCGGCCCCGACCATCGAGGCCCCGGCGACGCCGGCGGCGAAGGCGCCGCCGCGGCGCGGCCGCACGCTGCGCGCGCTCGTCCTCGACGACGCGGACGCGGCGGCGCTGCTCGCGCGCGTCCGCGAGCGGCTGGCGGCGCGGGGCGAGTTCGACGACGGGACGGACGGGCCGCGCCAGGACGTGCTCGACCACCTCCTCGCCTCGTTGCCCATCGAGGCGCGCCTCGACCTGAGCCGCGGCGTGGCGCTCGTGCGGGACGTGCTGAAGCGCCTCGACACGTCGCTCGACGGCGCGACGGGCCGGCGCGCCCCGGAGCTGTCGAGCGCGCTCCTGCGCGCCATGGAGAACGTCTTCCCGGACCGCGTGGGGGAGCTGCGCGCGATGCCGCTGCCGGCCGTGCCCGCGCCGACCGCGGTCGCCGCCGTCGTCGACCCGGACGAGGCGCAGGCGGCGGAGACCTCCGCGGTGGACGACGTCGCGTGGGCGACCGCGGGCCGGCTCGCGCACCTGCCGCCCGCGGCGTTCGACGCCGCCGACGGGATCTCCGACGAGGCCGGCGTCCTCACCCACGCGCTGCTCGAGGCGCCGGCCGGGCCGCGGCTCGACGTCCTGCGCGGCCGGCTCGCCGCCGCGCTGCACGACCGCCCGCCGCTGGCGCGCCCGCCGTGCATCGTCGACCACCTGCGGGCCGCCCTCGCGGAGCCGCCGGAGAAGCGCGACGCCGTGCGCGTCCGCGCGCTCGCGGGCGCGCTCGAGCAGGCCCGCATCGACGTCGCGAAGCTCCTCGGGGCGGGCCTCGACCCCGACCTCGTGGTCGCGGCGTTCCCGTCGCTCGTGGCGCCCTTCGTCGCCGCCGGCGGCTCCGCGGGCTACCTCGCGCGGACCCTCGGCCGGAGCGCCGTCGTCGCCGCCGGGCCGGAGCTGACCGCGCCGGACGCGCTCCTCTCGCGCGACGACCTCGTGCAGCGCGTCCTCGACGAGCGCACGCGCGACGCGCTGCCCTTCGTCGAGCTGATGCTGCCGGCGAAGGAGCCGTCGCGCCGTCGGGCCGTCCTGGCCTCGCTCCGGCGGACCGACCTGCCGAGCGTCGCCGCCGTGGCGCTCCGCGTCGCGTCGGAGTCGGCGCTGTCGGACGACTTCCTCCGCGTCCTCTGCGACGACGGCTTCGCGGGCCGCGACAGCCACCGCGGCGACGAGGAGGCGGTGAAGGCCATCGGCGCGGTGGCCCAGGGCGAGACGGCGGGCGCCGACGCGGTCGCGCGCGCGTACGCGACGTCCACGCTCGCCGCGTTCAACCCCGCGCTGGCCGGGCCCGTCGTGCGCGCGCTCGCGCGGCGGACGATGCTCGTGTTCGGCGCGCCGAAGGAGGTCCGCGGCGCCGCCGCGCTGGTCCTCGAGAAGTGGGAGCGCGGCGAGGGACGCGACGGCTTCGGCCTCGTCCGCGCCGAGGAGGACCGCCCGTGACGTCGCCCGCCACCCCGACCGGCGTCACCGCCGTCGTCGAGCGCCTCCTGTTCGCGCTGGTCAACGCCCAGCTCCACGGGCCGGTCCACCCGCGCGTGCGCGAGGCGTGCGCCGACGTCGCGACCCGCGTCGCCGAGCACTGCGCGCCCCACGGCACCCGCGCGGTGCTCCTCGGCGTGGCGGGCGACCAGATCGTCGTCGACGGCCGGCCCGTGCTCGGCGCGAGCCTGTTCGCCAAGCGGCTCCTGCAGCGCATCGAGAGCCGCGGCGCCGGCGGCGTCGAGCTCGACGCGTCGGTGACCGCCGACGACGTGGTCGGGCTCGTGGACGTGCTCGCCCGGCGCGTCACGACGCCGGACCTCGTCGCCGCGGCGCACGAGCTCGCGCAGCGCGGCGTCCGCGGCATCAAGCTCGTCCCGCCGTACGCCGGCGGGGCCGACGCCGAGGCCTCGGCCGGCTCCGGCGGCGCCGCGGGCGACGGCGCCGCCGGCGACGACGCGTCGGTCGGCCCGGGCACCGAGGGCGAACGCGCGGTGGTGGCGCTCCACCAGTCCACCGTGGACCTCCTCCAGGGCCTGACCATCGCCGCCTGCCAGGGCCGCGAGCTCGACGTCGCCCCGGTCTCCGCGATCGTCGACCGCATGGTCGCGAGCCTCGAGCGCGACGCCGGCTTCCTCCACGCGCTGGCCCACTACCCCGAGTACGACTTCTTCACCTTCGGCCACTCGATCCGCGTCGGCCTCATCGCGATCGACGTCGTCCGCCGCTCGACCGACGACCCCGCGCTCGTCCACCGGGTCGGCTGCGCCGGCCTGCTCCACGACGTCGGCAAGTCGCTCGTGCGCTGGGACGTGCTCCACAAGCGCGGCCCGCTCGACGCCGACGAGAAGCGCGAGATGCAGCGGCACTCCGTCCTCGGGGCGGGCATCCTCCTCGCGAACAAGACGTCGGACCCGCTCGCCGTCGCGGCGGCGTACGGCCACCACTGCGACATGTGCGGCGGCGGCTACCCGCGGACGTGCGGCGAGTACGAGCAGGGGCTCGTGACGCGGCTCGTGAAGATCTGCGACGTCTACGAGGCGCTCACGGCGGTCCGGCCGTACAAGCCCTCCATGACGCCCGCCCGCGCGTTCCGCACCATGCTCGGGATGAAGGGGCACTTCGACGAGGAGCTCCTCGCGCACTTCATCCGCAGCGTCGGCGTCTACCCCGCCGGCACGCGCGTCCGCCTCGACGACGGCAGCGTGGGCCGCGTCGTCCACCAGACCGAGGACCTGCGCCGCCCGGTCGTGGACGTCCTCGAGGTGGACGGCGGCCCGGTCGCCGGCGAGGACCGCCGCCGCGTGGACCTCTCGGTCGCGCCGGTGGACGGCCCGTCGGTCGTCGTGCGCGCCCTCGACCTCGCGCCCGTCGGCACCGCGACGCCCGCGGGCGCGTAGCGGCGGGGCCCGCGGGCGGGTACAAGGCGGGGATGGAACGCCCGTGGGGCCGCACCGTGCGCGCCTTCGCGCTGCTCGTCTTCTGCGCGACGGCCTTCGTCCCCCTGCACGCCTGCCGCGCGAGGCCGCGGTCCGCTGCCGTCGCGACCCGCGAGGGCGCGACGCCGCCGTCGGGGCGCGCGTACGTTCCCGCGCGGGTGGTCGCCGAGGCGGCCCACGCCCACGAGGGCCGCGGCCCGATGGCCTTCCTGTGGGCGGTCCGCGGCGTCTACCCGTACCTGCTCGCGCCGGCGTGGGCCGCGCTGCTCCTCCTCGCCGAGCTCGGCGGCCGGCGCGGCCGCGCCGTGGCCGGCGGCCTCGCGCTCGCCCTCGCCGCGGCGATCGCCGCGTTCGAGTTCCGCTACATCCGCGCGGACTACACCGGCCTCCTGCCGGCGGCCGCGCGTGACGTCGAGCAATACGTCGCGTGGGGCGTCGTCGTGCTCGTCCTGTTCGCCCGGCGGCGCGGCCGCGGGCTCCTCGACCCGGAGGCGGCCGTCTCCGCGCAGGCGCTCCTCGCGTTCCTCCACGCGTGGACCTTCCCGGCCGCGGACCTGCGCCGCTACCTCGGCGCCGGGCACGCCCTCGGGCCCGTGCTCGACGTGCTGGTGGCGAACTACCGGCCCGGGTTCGTGGTGGCGTCCGTCGCGCTGCTCGCCCTCGCGCTCCCGGGGTACCTGCGGCCCGCGCCCGCGCCGCTGGCGCCGGCGCCGGCCCCGCCGGGCTCCGTCGTCCGGTAGGATCCGGGACCATGGCCCCCCCGACGCCCCCTCCGCCGCCGCGGCGTCCCGTCGCCGCGGTCGCGTGCGTGCTCTCCGCGTGCGTGCTCTCGGCGTGCCTGCTCGTCGTCGGGGCGCCGTCCGCCCGGGCCGACCTCGACAGCGCCCGGAAGTTCTTCGCCGACAACGTCAAGGCGCCGGAGTGGAAGGCCCGCCGGAGCGCGTACGGCGCCTTCCAGGACCACGACGGCGGGCCGGCGGCGGCCGCCATCCTCGCCGCGGCCGG
>JAEUHO010000213.1 GCA_016795345.1 Planctomycetia bacterium
GCGCGGGGGCGAGGTCGGGGGCGAGGTCGGGGGTCCGGGACGCGAGGCCCGCGGCGCCGCGACGCCCGAGCAGCGCGAGGGCGGCGGCCACGACGGCGAGGCCCGCCGCGGTCCCGTGGAGCGCCGCGCGGACGCCGACGTGGGGGACCACGACGAACGCGGTGCCGAGGAGCCCGGCGACGCACCCCGCGGATCCCGCGGCCGACAGCCGGCCGAGCACGCGGCCCGGCGCCGGGTGGCCGCGCGTCGCGAGCGCGGCTGCGAGCGGGAAGACGAGGCCCAGCGCGTACGTCGCGGGCAGGGCCCACACGGCGGAGCCCACCCACAGGCCCGATGAGTCGTACGGCGAGGTCGTCGCGCCCGTCGGCCCGACGAGTGCCGCGAACTCGACGCCCACGGCCGCGTACACGAGCGCGCGGACGAGGAGGGCCGCGCCCGCGTCGGGGCGGCGGCGGGCCCACGTGCCGCCGCGGCGGTTGCCGAGCGCGGAGCCGAGCATCACGACGGCGATGGCGGTCGTCCACGCCTCGATCGTCGTGCCCGTGTGCGGCGCGAGGACGCGCGGGATCAGCACCTGGAGGACGAACGCGCCGGCGCCGGCGGCGAAGGCGGCCAGGAGGGGGGCGGCGCTTCGCATGGGGCGCCACCCTACCCTCCCGGCGCCGGACGTTCGCGGCGCCGCCGGGGCGCCGCGGCCCGCCTCGAGGGTCCCCCGTCGGCGTGCCCGGCGGGGCCGGGCTCCTGCGCCGAGCGCCGGGTTCCTATGCGGAGCGCCAGGTTCCTACGCCGGGAGCCACGTTCTTACGCCGAGAGCCAAGTTCTCACGCCGATAGGTCGCCGAGCCGGCGGACCGACGTCACCTCGGCGGCGGGCACCACGACCGACTTGTGGCGCGGCCACGGGCCCACGGCCGCCGTGCGGGCGAGGAACTCGGCCTTCGTCGGCCCGCCCGGCACCTCGTCGAACACGTCCGCGTCGTGCAGCAGCACGCCCGCCGGGCCCACCTCGTGGACCCGGCCGACCCACGTCCGCGGGCCCCGCGTCTCGACGACGCAGGTGATCCCGTGGAGCTCGTGCGTGTCGTGGTGGAACGTGCCCATGGGGCCCCGCCGTCCTACGACGCCTTGGCGCAGTGTTTGTCGAACGCCGCCTTCAGGTCGTTCGCGATCATGGCCGGCGCGCGGCCCTCGATCTGGTGCCGCGGCACGAAGTGGACGACCTTGCCGTCCTTGAAGAGCGCGAGGCTCGGGCTGCTCGGCGGGTACTCCGCGAACAGCGCCCGGGCCTTCGCGACCGCGTCGAGGTCCTGGCCGGCGAACACGGTCACCACCGCGTCGGGCTTCGTGCCGTGCTCCAGC
This sequence comes from Planctomycetia bacterium, assembly GCA_016795345.1. GTDB lineage: Bacteria > Planctomycetota > PLA2 > PLA2 > JAEUHO01 > JAEUHO01. The sequence goes on from JAEUHO010000213.1 coordinate 1,359, forward strand.
GCCATGGCGACGCCGGGGCGCGCGCCGCCGGCGGCGCACCCGCACACCGAGTTGATCACGAGCAGCGCCGTGCCCTTCTGGCCGTTCGCGAACCCGTCGACCTCGGCGGCGGTCCGCAGCTCCTTCACGCCGAGGCGCGTGAGCTCGGCGCGCATGGGGGAGACGAGTTCCTCGGGGTACGGCATGGCGGCTCCAGGGTCGGGAAGCGCCCCATCCTACCGGCGGCGCGACGGTCCCGGCGCCCGAACCGACCGCGCGCGCGGCCGCCCGGCGGGGCTCAGGGCTGGGCCTTGACCTCCGCGATGATCGCGTCCGTCAGCTGCCGCGTGGTCGCCGTGCCGCCGATGTCCGGCGTCAGGGCCTCCTTCTTCTTCGTCACCGCCGCGACGCCGCGCCGGATCCGCGTGAAGGCGGCCTTCTCGCCGAGGTGGTGGCACATCATGGCGGCCGACAGGATCATCGCGATCGGGTTCGCGATGCCCTTCCCCGCGATGTCCGGCGCCGACCCGTGGACCGCCTCGAACACCGCCGCGTGCCGCCCGTAGTTGGCGCCCGGGACGAGGCCGAGCCCGCCCACGAGCCCCGCGGCGAGGTCGCTCACGATGTCGCCGTACAGGTTCTCGAGGAGCAGCACGTCGAAGTCCCACGCGCGCCGCACGAGCTTCATGCACAGGGCGTCCACCAGCACCTCGTCGTACGCGAGCTTCCCCTCCCAGTGCTTGCTCGACTCGCGGCAGCAGTCGAGGAACAGCCCGTCGGCCAGCTTCATGATGTTGGCCTTGTGGACCGCGGTGACGCGCTTGCGGTCCCACGCGTCGGCGTGCTGGAACGCGAACTTGGCGATGCGACGCGAGGCCCGGCGCGTGATCACCTTGATCGACGTCACCACGCCCGGCGCGACGAGGTTCTCGAGGCCCGCGTAGAGGTCCTCGGTGTTCTCGCGCACGATCACGAGGTCCACCGGCCCGTACGGCGTCTCGAGCCCGGGCACCGTCTTGACCGGCCGCACGTTGGCGAACAGCTCGAGGGTCTTGCGCAGCCGCACGTTCGCCGAGACGTGCCCGCCGCCGATCGGCGTCGTCGTCGGGCCCTTCAGCGCGACCTTCACCGCGCGGATGCGCTCGACGACCGAGGCGGGCAGCGCGTCGCCGTGGGCCGTCACGGCCGCCAGCCCGCACGGGAGCGACTCCCACGCCACCTTCACCCCCGCGCCCTCGATCACGCGCACCGCGGCCTCGGTGACCTCGGGGCCGATGCCGTCGCCGGGGAGGAGGATCGCGCGGTGGGTCGTGGACATCGGGGGCTCCGGGTGGGTCGAGCGGGGGAGGGTAGCCGCGCCCCGCGGCCCCGTGTACGTTCCCGCCCTCGTCCCCCGCGATGCCTCGGAACTTCCGATCGGTCCGATCGGCCCCGTCGCCCCCCGGAGCCCGCCGCCCGTGCCCGCCGCCGACGTCCCCTCCGCCGCCCCGGACGACCCGGTCTCGCCGGGCCATCCGGTTTCCCCGGACGATGCGGGTTCCCCGGAGGAAGCGGGCGGCGAGGGCCGCGACGCCGACGGGTTCCTCACGCCCGCGCGCGTGCGCGGCCTCTTCGACCGCGCCGTCGTCCACTTCAACGCGACGCGCTTCTTCGAGTCCCACGAGGACTGGGAGACGATCTGGCACGAGTGCGACGGCGCGCACCGCCTCTTCGTCCAGGGCCTCATCCAGCTCGCCGCCGCGTTCCACCACGTGGACCACGGCACCGCGAGCGGCCTCGTGAAGCTCCTGCGCTCGTCGCGCGAGAAACTCGCCGCGCCGACGCCCGAGACCCACGGCCTCGACGTCGCGCGGCTCGCCGCCGACCTCGCGCCCTGGTGGGCCTTCGGCGAACGCGTCGCGACGGGGGCCGCGAAACGCGGGCCCCTGACCCCGCCGTTCCCGACCCTCGCCTACGTGGCGGGCCGCGTCGCGATGCCGCTCCCGCCCGAGCCGCACGACGACGCCGACGACCCAGAGGACGCCGACGACCCCGAGGACGCCGGCGACCCGCCGTCCTGACGCGATCCCCTCCCGGGACCGCGAGGCCCGGCCCGCGCCGGGCCGAGCGGTGCCGCCCCGCCGCCCGGTCCCGAGGCGCCGCCATGGACCCGACTTCGCTGCCGCCGCCCCCCCCCCGCGCCACCATCGCCGCGAAACAC
>JAEUHO010000222.1 GCA_016795345.1 Planctomycetia bacterium
AGAGGCGCGCCCGCCGCGGGACCCCGCCGCCGGCGACGAGCGCGCCGGGACCCGGCGGGGCGTCGGCGGCCCCGGCGACGAGCGGCGTGGCGAGCACGAAGGCGCCCGCGACGTCGGGGGCGGGGCCGACCGTGCCGGCGATCTCGAGGCCGGCGTCGAGCACGAGGGGCGGGAGCGTCGTCGTCGGCGCGTCGAGCGCGACGGTGACGACCGCGCTCGTGCCGCGGTCCGGCGTCGTCGCGACGACGTCGATGCGTTTCGAGCCCCCGCGAACGGTCAGCGTGTACGCGCCGTCGGCCGCGGTCGCGACGGAGCGGCCGCGGTCGCCGAGCGGGGCGACGGACGCGCCGGCGACGGGCGCGCCGGTGCCGTCCACCACGCGGCCGGTCAGCACGTGGAGGTCCGGCGGCGGGATGCGCCGGTCGAGGCTCAAAGCGACGGCGACGCGCAGGCCCGGCGCGAGCGTGCCGTCGGGGCGGTAGGGGAGGTCGAGCGGTTCGCGGACGGGCTCGTAGTCGGGATGGCGGACGGTGAGGACGCGCGGGATGTCCGCCCGGCCGCGGCCGAGCACCCCGAGGTCGGCGCGGAACCAGCCCGACCGCACCGCGCGCAGCGGCAGGCGGTCGATCTCGACGCGGACGTCGCGCATCTCGCGCGCGTCGGGCCCGAACACCGAGACCTCGATCCACGCGCGCGTCGCGCGGTCGTCGCCCGCGGTCGCGGGGTGCGAGGCGCCAACGACGAGGCCCATCCCGAGGAGCAGGCCGGCGAGGCCGCGCGCGGCGAGGGCTCGGACGGCGCGCCGCGGCCCGCCTCCGACGCGCGGCGGGCGCGCGAGGTGCCGTTCGTCGGGGCGCGGGCGGTCCGACCGACGCATGTCCCTCCGTCCCGAGTCTACTTCGGTCGGCCGCCGTCGTCGGCGGCCCCCGCGGGGGACCCCGCGGCAGTGGCCGGCGTCGGCAGGACGAGCGTCGGGAGCTCGGCAAACGGGAGGCCGTCCCACGTCGCGCGCGCGATCCCGGTCGTGGCGTCGCCGGCCTCGAACGTGTACGTCCCGTCCACCATCGGCGCGTCCACGTGGACGGTGAGGACGGTCGCGGTGGGCACGGGGCCGTCGAAGAGCACGGCGTCGTCGGGGTTGATCCATCCGACCAGGATGGGGGTCACCCGGCCCTCGGGGTCGAGCAGCCGCAGCGAGACGTTCGGCGGCGACCCGCGCGCGCCGACGATGCGTCGCAGGAGGACCTGCGCGCGGGGCAGGGTCGGCATCGGGTCGGTGTCGCGGTCCGGCGCGGCGGTCAGCTCGACCGCCCGCTCGACGTCCGAGGTGCCCTCCTCGAGGTCCACGCGGGTCGGCGCGAAGCCGGGCGCCGCGACCTCGGCGACGACCGGCGAGACCGGGATGACCATGCTCCCGCCCGTCACCCCGCGCTCCGACGTGCGAACGACGATCCGGCCCCGCCGCCCCGGGATCGTGACCGTCGCCCCCGCGACGGGGACGCCTCGCGACGACACCGTGAAGGCGACGCGTCGGCCGCGCGGGTCCGGCGTGATCGGCTCCGAGGGCAGGCGCACCAACCGGCGCGCCGCGTCCCACACGTCCGGGTGGAACGTCGGCGGGGACAGGCACCCGCACTCGAGCGACACGATCCACTCGCCCGGCGCGAGGCCGGGCACGACGAACCGCCCTCGGTCGTCCGGGAGCAGCCGGACGCGCACCCGATCGAGGCCTCCGGCCGTCTCGCCGAGCTCGTCGAACCCGCGGGGCGGCGGGCGGTCGGGATCGAGGCGACGTGCAACCAACTCGGCCCCGCGGAGCTCCGTCATCGGCGCGACGAGCGTGCCCTCGAGGGTCTCGCCCGGATCGAGGACCACGTCGATCGGCCGCGGGTCGCGCGCTTCGTCCATCGGGAGCGGCAGCTCCCGGACCCGGAACGCCGGGTGGACGATGGCGACGGTCGCGCGGCCGCCCTCCTTCGCCGCGCCGGCGTCATAGGTCACCCGGGCGTTCAGGGCTCCCGCCGCGTCCGACGCGTGCCCCGGCTCGATGCCGAGGAAGCCGTGCATCCGGACGTTCGCGCGCGCCCCGGCGATCGGCCGACCGGCGGGATCCCGGATGCGGTACGCCAACCCCGTCGAGGTGATCGTCCGTCGTGGCGTGCGGGAGGGGGCCGCCACGACGGCGCCGAACGGGCGGAGCTCGGCGGGCGGCGCCGCGACCGTCCGCGGACCGCCGTCGTCGAGGCCGACCTCCGGCGTCGGTTCCGGCGCCCGGCGCGCCAGCCACGCGACCGCGACGACCGCGCCGAGGACGACGAGCGCGCATCCGGTCCGGCCCGCGTGCGTCACGACGACGTCCCTCCGTCCCCAGGGTACCGTGCCGCGCGATGGACCTCGCGATCACCGAGCTCGTCGTCAGCCCCTTCCAGCAGAACTGCCGGGTCGTCGTGGACCGCGCGAGCGGCGACGCCGTCGTCGTGGACCCCGGCGACGACCCGAAGCGCATCCTCGCGGCCGTGAAGCAGAGCGGCGGCAACGTCCGCTACCTCCTCGCCACCCACGGTCACCTCGACCACGTCGGGGCCGTCGTCCCCGTCCGCGCGGCGCTGAAGGTCCCGTTCGCGATCCACCGTGGCGACCGGCCCATCCTCGACCTCATGCCCGACCACGCGCAGATGTTCGGCATGGGACCCCTCAAGGTCCCCGACATCGACCTCGACCTCGCGGAGGTCGACGAGCTCCCGTTCGGCGCGGGCCTCCTCCGCGTCCTCAAGACGCCCGGCCACACGCCCGGCGGCTGCACCTTCCTCTTCCACGATCCGTCCCATGGTGGCACCGACATCGGCCTCTTCGGCGACAGCCTCTTCCACCTCTCGGTCGGCCGCACCGACCTCGGCGGCGACGCGCGCGTGTACGCGTGCACGATCCGCGACGTCCTCCTCGCGCTCCCCGACGAGACCGTCGTGCATTCGGGCCACGGCCCGTCGAGCACGATCGCGGTCGAGCGCGCCATGAACCCCTTCCTCAACGGCGACGTCTCCTTGGACGCTCCCGGCGGCTGGTGACGTCCCGTCCACGGGGCCCTACGGATGCCGGTCGGGGGGGAGCGGACGCTGGAGCCGATCCCCGTCGTGCCCGTTGCGAGCCCGGCGAGACCGACGCGAGGCGAGCAGGCCCGCCGCAGCGAGAGGATCGCCGGGCGCAGCAGGGCGGCGATGGGGATCGGCTCCCGGGCCCGCGCGGGGGCCGCCGCCGTGACCTTCGCCTCGCTCGACGGGGCTTCAGCGCGGGGGTGACGACTCCGCCTCCGCCACCAACGTCACGGTCGCGTCCAAGGGGCCGGTGGACGGCAGCGCGAGGCGGACGAGCGAGAGGCCGTCGCCGCCGACCTCGAGCGCGGCGCCGGGCGGCGGCGGACCACCGCGGGTCGCGACCCGGACCTCGTCCGCGAGCGGCGCGCGGCCGACCGCCTCGGCCACCCAGGCCGTCGGCGCGGGCCCGAACGCGTACACGGTCGCGGGCCCCGTCGTCCCGTCGGGGCCGACGAGCCGCACGCGCGCCGCCAGCGGCCGCCCGTCGGTGCCGCGCACGCGCAGCGTCGCGACGAACGCGCGGGGCCACGGGTCGCGGGGCATCGCGTGCGGGGCGCGCAACAACACGTCGTCGTCGCGGCGCCCGTGGACCGTCTCGCGCAACGTAAGGTCGTCCGCGGACCGCGCGATCGCGCGCCGCGCGGGCACCGCCGCGGGCTCGAGCGAGCCGTCGAGCGTCACGACGTGCGCCCGGTCGCCGCGGACCCACGCCGACGCGCGGCCCGTCGCGTCGGTGCGCACCCACAGCCGCGCGCTCGGGCCGTCCACGGCGGCCCACGTCGAGAGCGGCGCGCCCCGCGGATCGCGCGTCGTCACGTCGAGGCGGCGCGGCGGCGCGCCCAGGTCCACGGGCCCGGTCGGGACGCGGACCACCAGGTCGAACGCGTCCGCGAGGTCGGGATGCACCGGGCCCTCGGGCGCCGGGACCGTCGCGCGGAACCGCCACGGGCCCGGGGCGAGCCCGCCGAGGCCGAACCACCCCCGCGCGTAGGCGACGGTCGTCGCCGTCCGCGGCGCGCGGGTCGTGCGCGTCGCCGCGTCGTCGGGCGCCGCGCCGAGCCACGACGCGACGGGCGCGCCGGCCTCCACCGGGCAGCGTCCGGTCACGCCGTCGTACGGCTCGGGGACCGGCTCGCGGACCTCGAGGATCGCGTGCCGCGCGCCGCGCACGCGGGCCACGCGGGTCACGCCGTCGGCCGTCGTCGCGGCCACGGTGACGCGGAACGGGCCCGCGGGGACCGTGTCGTCCGGGACCCGCGCGGAGAACACGCCGTCGGGGGCGACGATCGCCAGCGCGGCGAACCGCGCGGGCCCGCCGTCCGGCTCGACGTACACGCCGACGGAGCGCGCGTCGCGACCGCGCAGCCGGCCGTGCACCGTCGTCGCGGGCTCGAGGCGCACGCGCGCGACGGGGTCGCGCGACGCGTCGGCCCAGCGTCCGTCGGTGCGCGGGACGACGAGGGGGCGGCGGACGAGCCGCGCGCCGGGCACGTCCACGACCAGCTCGACGCGGTCGTCCGCGTCGGCCGGCGGGAGCGCCGCGAGGAGGACGCGGGCGCCGCCGGGCACGAGCCGCAGCGGCGTGCGGGCCGTGCGGTCGGCGAGCCCGGGCACGGACACGGCCCCGTCCGTCGGCGGCGCCGTGGTGTCGACGTACACGTCGGGCTCGATGCGCGAGCCGTCGTCGGGCGGCACGTCCCGCAGCTCCACGACGAGCGCGCCGCTCGTGTCGGGGGCGTCGGCCGCGCGGGCGTCGGGTCGAGGCCCGAGCGGCCCCGGGCTCGTCGCGAGGACGATCGCGAGGAGCGTCGCGAGCGACGTCCGGGGCGACGCCGCGAGGGACCGCGCACGGGGCGCCGCGCGCCTCCCGGCGGGGGCCGTGGGCGCGACGGACCGCGGATCGGTGCCGCGCGCGCGTCGCCCGAACGACCCCGGCCCGGCCATGGGACACCCTCCGGTGGGAGGATACCGCGAGGCCCGGCGGCCGCCGGGCCTCGCGGTCCCGGGAGGGGGGTGCGTCAGCGGGTGAGCAGGGTCGTGAGCAGGCCGCGCAGCGCCGTGGCGAGGCGGGCGACGCCGACGGGGTCGACGAGGGCCGGCTCGTCGTCCGCGGTGTTCATGACGCCGTAGTCGCTGGCCCAGAGCAGGATCGAGGGCACGCCCTGCTGGTGGAACGGGAAGTGGTCGCTGCCGTCGGCGTACGCGAACTTGTCGATGTCGGCGCCCGCGCGGAGGCCGGCCGCGGACAACGCGGCGGTGGCCGCGGCGCCGAGGTCGATGTGGGTGGCCTGGCCGACGACGAAGACGGAGTCGTCGCGGACGCGGCCGACGGAGTCGACGGCGACGACCGCGCGGAGGTCGTAGGACGACGCGAACGTCGCGGCCACGGCGCGGGAGCCGATGAGGCCCCACTCCTCGCCGTCGAAGAGGACGACGATGAGGGAGTGTTTGGTGCCGCCCGACGTCACGGTGGCGGGGAGGCCGCGGACGGCCTCGAGCACGCAGGCGACGCCGCTGGCGTTGTCGTCGGCGCCGCGGAAGACCTTCCCGCCGACGGTGCCGAAGGCGTCGTAGTGCGCGCAGACGAGGACCGCGGGGGGCTTCGTCGGCGGGGCGTCCTTCGCGGGGAAGATGGCCGTGAGGTTGATGCCGCCGCGGCCCGCGCGGACGTCGGCCGCGGGCGGGCCCCACGTGACGGCGAAGTCGACCTTGGTGGGCTTCTTCGCCTCCAGCGCGGCGATCGCGCTCTCCTCGAGGACGAGGACCGGGACGCGCAGCGGCCCCGCGCCGGGGAACGCGCGGGCCCGGCGGCCGCTGATCCACTGGGGGAGCGAGGGGCGCGGCCGCGGCTTGCCGTCGCGGCCCGGCTTGTCGAGCTCGGCCTGCGACGCCGCGGTGAGCGACGACGGGGTGTCGAGGAACGGGGCGAGCGCGACGCGCGCCTCGGGGCTCGGCGCGACGAAGATCGCCGGCGCCGTGCCGTCCTCGACCTGGCGCCAGAAGCGCGCGAGGCCCTCCGCCGACGTGTCGGGCAGGCGGCTCGGCAGCGGGATCGCGCCCGCGCCGTCGGCGAACGGGAGCTCGCCGGGCGCGCGGTCCGGGCTGCCCCAGAGCGGGCGGAACGCGTCCTTCAGCACCTCGGTGCCCGACGACGTCGTGATGGCGAGGTCGCGCGACGAGGTGAGGTCGGGGACGCCGAGGGCGAACGCCTGCTCGACCAGCGCGACGGCGCCGCCCGCCGCCAGCTCCTCGAGGCGGTCCGAGAGGAACGCGCGCGCGGCGTCGTGGCCCGGCGTGCCCGGCGCGCGCCCGCCGAACGCGTCGCCCGAGAGGCGCTCGACGTCCGCGGCGACGCGGGCCGCCGCGGGGTCGGTCGCGACGGGCCGGTGCGTGCCCGCCGGCGTGCGGTCGAGGAAGCCGCGGCCGATGGGGGTGCGGTTGCCGGCCTGGAAGGCGGCGTACTGGTCCCAGCCGTAGTAGGTGAGGTAGTTCGCGCGGCCGAGCGCCTTCTCGTCGCACGCGACGAACCAGGTGCGCGCGCCGGCGAGCGTGCCGTCGGCGCGGCGGGTGGCGGGCGCCGAGAACAGGAACGAGAGGCCCGCGCCCGAATGGGTGGCGCCGCCGAGCTTGACCGACGTCGCCGTGGCCTCGACGAGGGCGTCGCCGTCGGCGGGGAAGCGAAACGTGGCGCCGGGCTGGAGCCGCAGCAGCGTCACGCTCGGCGTGCCGTCGTCCTTCGCGTCGGCGGCGGCGACGACGGGGAGGCCCTTGCCGGCGGAGATCTTCTTCGCGACGGCGTCGAACGCCGGCGTGCCGTCCACGACGACGCGGGCGCCCGGGCTCTCGAGGGTGCGGTTGAGGCACGCGGGGAGGTCGGTGGGGGCGATGGCGCGGAGCGTCTCGTAGCGGGCGTCGAGCTCGAGCGTCTTCGGCTGCGTCTTCGCGACGCCGCGCCAGACGCCGCTCTTCCCCGCGAGCCGCAGCGTGCCGGCCTTCGCGCCGTCCACGTCCACGTCGAGGTCCATGTCGGGCCACGGGGCCTCGCCGCGGGGCTGGTCCACGACGGCCTCGGCGCGCACGTGCCAGGTGCCGTCGGCCGCGGGCCACGTCGTGGCCGAGACGAGGCGGACGAGCGGGAGGCCCTTGCGGGCGAGGTACGGCGTCGCCCACGCGCCGTCGAGGAGCGTCAGCCAGTCGTCCCACGAGACGTGGGTGCCGACGCGGTCCTGCGAGAACTTCTTCACGCGGGCGAAGAACTCCGTGTCGCCGAGGCGGCGGCGGAGCACGTGGAAGATCATCGACGCCTTGCCGTAGCCGACGTCGTTGTCCTTGTCCTCGGTCTTCGACGCGAACGACCGGACGGGGTAGTCGTTCTCGGGGGTGATGCGGATCGCGTACTTCTCGAGGACGCCGCGGCGGTGCTCGACGGCGGCGGCCGGGCTCTCGAGCTCCTTCGCGAGGTAGTTCGAGTAGTAGGTGGTCGAGCCCTCGCACCAGTTGCCGTCGGCGGGGTCCACGAAGAGGCCGTTGCCGAACCAGCCGTGGACGTACTCGTGGTCGAGGTAGCCCGGCGGGATCTTCCCGGTGCTCTTGGCGCCCGCGGTGACGTACCGGATGACGTCGTCGCCGAGCAGCGTGAAGGACGGCATGCCGTAGCCGGTCGAGAAGAAGTTCTCGACCACGTCGAACTTCTTGTGGGGGTACGTGCCGAGGATGGGCTCGTAGCGCGCGACGACCTCGGCGGCGGCGTCGAGCCACAGCCCGGCGTCGGCGGCCTCGCCCGGGAGGAAGTAGGTGGCGACCTGGATGCCCTTCACCTCGCGGACCTGCTCGACGTAGGGGCCGGCGACGAGGTCGCAGCCGTCGGACGGGATCTCGGCGAGCGCGACGCTCTTCGCCCACGCGACCGTGGCCTTCGCCTCGGCGGTGATCGCGGGGGGCTCGACCTCCGTGTCCGACGACCAGCCCGCGGGGACCTGCACCGTCGAGCGGACCGGCGGCCGGCCCTGCGTCACGACGAGGAACGGGGCCGGGATCCACGACGTGACGTCGAAGCGGAGCATGCGGTCGCGCTCGGTGCGCGGGTACCAGCCGCTGCCGCCGTTGAGGTAGACCCCCTTCTCGCTGATCAGCCCGCGCGTCGAGTCGCCGACGACCCAGGCGAGGTTCTCCTGCTTCTCGACGGCGTCGAAGATCACGCCGCCGTACGCGAGCGTCAGCGACGACACGCCGTCCGGGACCTTGGCCTGGTGGAGCACGAGGCCCTCGGGCGCGCCGTCCACCGGGCTCACCTCGACCGCGGCGCCGTCGGCGGTCGTGAGCCCGCGGACGGCCACCTGCTTCGGGAGCACGAACCGGAGGAGCGCGGGGCCGGCCGGCGCGATCGTGAGGCGGTCCCGCGCGACGAACGCGTGGGCCGCGGGGTCGAACCGGATCTCGATCGCGTGGGCCGTGATCGCGGCCTCCGGCGGGGCGGCGGTCGCGGGCGTCGAGCGCGCGAGCAGGGCGACGGCGAGGAGGAGGGCGAGGGCGGCGGTGCGCATGGGCGGAGGATACGGGGCCGTCGGGGCGGTGTCGTGCCCGGCGGGAAAGGTGACGGGGACCGCCCGCGGACGGTTTCAATGCGGACGCGACATGGGCACCCGACATCGCGGACCGGCCGACCAGGTCCGCGCCCTCGACCTCTTCATCAAGCTGATGCGCGCCGCCGAGTCGGTGGCGACGCGGGTGCACCGTGCCGTGGCCGAGGCCGACCTGACGGTCAGCCAGTTCGGCGTCCTCGAGGCGGTCTTCCACCTCGGGCCGATGTGCCAGAAGGAGCTGGGGACCAAGCTGCTGAAGAGCGGCGGCAACATTACGATGGTCGTGGACAACCTCGAGCGGCGGGGGCTCGTGCGGCGCGCGCGCAACCCCGAGAACCGCAAGTACGTGACCGTCTCGTTGACCGACGCCGGCCGGACGCTCATCGCGCAGGTGTTCCCGCGCCACGTCGCCGAGGTCGTGCGCGAGGTCTCGGTGCTGTCGGCCGACGAGCAGACGGCGCTCGCCGCACTCCTCCGGACCCTCGGCCGGGGCCGCCCGCGCCCCTGACGCGGGCGACCGCGCGACGACGGGCGACGGGCCGTCGTGGCGGCGGCGCGCGCCTCACGGCACGCGGTAGTGGCGGCGGATCCGGCGGACGCCGACGAGCGCGCGGAAGAAGTCCGCCGGGCGCACCTTGCTCCCCGGCACGTCGGTCCAGCGGAGCAGCGGCACCTCGACGACCAGCGCCTCCACCGCCGCCCCGAGCCCGTCGCGGTGCCGGCGCCGCAGCCGGGCGAGCACCTCGACGTCGAAGAGCCACCGCGTGACGAACGGCGCGTCGAACAGGCCCGCCGGCGTCGCGGCCGCGCGGAACAGCTTCGCGCCGCACTGCGTGTCGTACGCCCGCAGCCCCAGCCCCCGCGAGATGCACGTCGCGACCAGCCGCCCCGCGTAGTGCCGGAGCGCGCGCCGGCGGATCTCCGACCCGAGGCGCTGCACCCGCGCGCCCATCGCCATCCACGCCGTCGGGCGCGCGGCCAGGGCGGCCTCGAGCCGCGCCACCTCGTCGAGCGGCGTCGCGAGGTCGGCGTCCCACCAGCCGACGAAGTCCGGCGCGTGCGCGAGCGCGGCCCGCACGCCCGCGCGCACGGCCTCGCCCTTGCCGACGTTCTGCGGCAGCGCGACGACCTCGACGCGGTCGGGCACCTCCCGCGCGAACGGCTCCAGCAGGGCCCGCGTGCCGTCGGTGCTGCCGTCGTCGACGAACGTGAACGCCAGTCCCGGGGCCGCCGCGAGGCCCGCCCGGAACGCCGCGACGTCGAGGCGGCCCGCCTCGTCGAAACACGGCACGACGAGGCGCACGGCGGACGGCAACGGGGCGACCTCCCGGAGCCCGCCGAGAGGCGTGCCCTCCGCGCGTCGTCTTACCCGGGCCCGGGGTCGCCCCGGAGCGAATGCCCGCGGCGGCCACCGGGCCTCGCGTGCCGAGCGCGCGACTGCGTCCGGAGGGTGCGCGCCGGTGCGGAGCCACGGGGACCGGGCGACCTCGACCCCCGGGGACGCAAGGCCCGGCCGCCGGCCGCGCCCCCGTCCCCGGACTCGCGTGCGGGCTGCCGGGGGGAGGGCCGTGGACGGACCCCGACGCTTTGATATTAAAGTGTGCGGTGACGCGGGCTCCGCGTCCGAGGAGTACGAGCCATGAACGTGTCGCGAAGAGACGTGATGAAGACCGCCGCGGCGGCGGCGGGGGCCGCGGGCCTGTCGGCGTGCGCCGGCGGCGTGAAGGCCCGGCCCGGCGCGCTCGGCGCCGCGCTGCCGTCGGGCGGCGCGCCGGTGCCCGCCGAGGCGCTGCGCGTGCGCCCGGCCGCGGAGCGCGGCGGCGCCAACCACGGCTGGCTCGACACGAAGCACAGCTTCTCGTTCGCGGACTACTACGACCCGCGCCACATGGGCTTCCGGTCGCTGCGCGTCATCAACGAGGACTTCATCGCCGCGGGGCAGGGCTTCCCCATGCACCCGCACCGCGACATGGAGATCATCACGTACGTGCTCGCGGGCGCCCTCGAGCACCGGGACACGCTCGGGAACGGCGGCATCATCCGCCCCGACACGGTCCAGCGCATGAGCGCGGGCCGCGGCATCCGCCACAGCGAGTTCAACCCGCTGCGCGACCAGCGCGTGCACCTGCTGCAGATCTGGATCGAGCCCGACGTGCGCGGCGTGGAGCCGGGGTACGGCGAGCGCGTGTTCCCGCTCGCCGAGCGCACGAACCGGCTGCGGCTCGTCGCGTCGCCCGACGGCGCCGACGGGAGCATCCCGATCCACGCCGCCACGCGGCTGCACGCGTCGATCCTCGAGCCGGACCGCGCCGTCGTGCACGTCGTCGAGCCCGGCCGGTACGCGTGGGTGCAGGTGGCCCGCGGCGCGCTCGACGCCAACGGCACGCCGCTCGTCGCGGGCGACGGGCTCGCCGTGTCGGCGGCCGGGCTCCTCGAGCTGAAGGCGCGCGGCGCCGGCGCCGAGGTGCTCGTCTTCGATCTGGGCTCTGTCTGAAAAGCGCTCCCGCTGCGCCCGCGTGGCGCCGGGCTGCGGGGAGGCGTGCTCGGCGAAGGGGCGCGTCATCGGGTAAAGAACCCGTCTCCGGGCCCTTTCGCCTCCGCCGCCTGCCCTCGCCTCGGCCCCCGCGGGCTCGCGACGGAGCAGATTTCAGCCTGACGCCGGGGTCCCGCGCCGTCCCGCCGTCAGGGACGACGCGGGGGCAGCAGCGGCCCGAGGTCGGCGGAGCCGAACGCGGCGTCCCACGCCGCGGGGTCGGCCTTCACCGCGCGCTCGAGCGCGCGCGCGGCCTCGTCGCGCCGGTCGAGGGCGGCGAGGGCCCGCGCGAACCCGAACAGCGCGAGCGCGTCCGCGCCGTCGCGGGCGAGCGCGGCCTCGAACTCGCGCGCCGCCGCGGCGGCGTCGCCGCGCTCGAGCGCCTCGACGCCCAGCATCGTGCGCCCGAGGGCGGCCCACGCGTCGGCCCGCGCCGCGTCGACGCCCGCGGCCGCGGCGCGGGCCTCGAGCACGAGGCCGACGTCGCGCACGCCGTACGGGTCGGAGAGCAGCGCGCGGTAGAGCGTGACCGCGCGCGGCCCGTCGCGCGCCGTCGCGGCCCGCTGCGCGGCGGCGCGCACGGCCGCGGGCGCGAGGAGCCCCGACCGCAGGAGGCCCGTGAGCCGGACCGCCGCGGCGTCGCGGTCGGCCTGCGCGAGGGCCTCCCGCCGCTTCGCCTCGGCCTCGCCGCCGCGCTCGCGGGCGGCCGCGGCGGCGCGGTCGGCCTCGGCCGCCGCGTCGAGGGCCGCGTCGGCCTCCGCCCGCACCTCGCCCGCGACGCGCGGCCCGGCCCGGAGCGCGAGCTCGAGCGTCTTCGCCGAGTCCGCGAGCGGCGCGCCCACGGCTTCCGCCAGGCGGAACGTCTCGACGAGCACCTCCGCCGGCACGCCCGACCCGGCGCGCGCCGCCGCGTTCGCCGCGGCCTCGAGCGCGTGGTCCGCCGCCGCGAGGTCGCCGCGCCGACGGTGCACGCGCGCGTACGCGACCTGCGTCTCGAAGCGCCCCGGCGCCAGCGCCGAGGCCTCGTTGTAGGCCTTCAGCGCCTCGACCGCGCCGGCCGGCGCCGCGCGGCGCGACGGCGGCGCCTCGCCGCCGAGGTGGAGGTGCCCGCGGCGGTGGGGGACGTCGAACCGCGTCGGGTCGAGCCGCGCCGCCTCGGCGAGCGTCGCGAGCGCGTCGTCGAGGCGGCCCTCGAGCCGGTACGTCTCCGCGACGTCGAGCCGCGCCTCGGTCGCGCCCGGGTCCCACGCGAGGAGCCGCGCGTACCGCTCGCGCGCCGTCGGGAAGTCGCCCGCGCGCGCGGCCGCCGCCGCCGCGTCGTAGCCGCGGGCCCGCAGCCCCTCGGTGCCGAGGAACGACCCGCGCTCGAGCGCCGCCGGCGTGCCGACCTGCCGCAGCGCGACGGCGTGGTCCACGACGCCCGTGAGGAACGCGGCGGCGGACGCGCACAGGAACGCGCTGCGCAGCCGGCCCCGTCGCGAACGGTCGTCGGGCCCGGCGACGACGGGGCCCGCCGCGCCCACCACGAGGCCGAAGACCGGCGCGACGGCGGCGGAGAGCAGCGGGTCCTCGGCCAGCGCCGCGACGAACGTCGCGACCGCGACCGCGAGGCCCGCGACGGCGGGGCCCGCGATCCCGGCGCCCGCGACGCGAGGCCCGGCCGCCGCCGCGCGCGCCGCGCGGGCCGTCACGAGCACGCCACCCGCCAGCAGCAGCAGCGTCGCGAGGCCCGCGAAGACCCCGCCCTCCACCGCCGCGTGCGCGACGTCGCCGTGGGCCGCGAGCGGGCGGCCGCCCGCCGAGATGCGCGCCTCCTCGAGGTCGCGCACGCGGAGCGCCTGCGTCGAGAACCCGTGGACGCCGTGGCCCGTGAGCGGCCGCTCCGCCACGAGCGCCGCGGAGGTCCGCAGCAGCCCGAGGCGGACGTCCACCGTGTCGCGCGCGAGGCCGGGCACCCGGACGCCGCTCGCGAGCAGCCCGATGCCGACGACGCCGAGGCCGAGGCCCACGAGCGCGACTGTGCGCGCGCGGCCTCGCCCCGTCGCGGCCACGACCGCGAGCGCGCCCGCCGCCGCGGCGGCGAGGCCCGTGCGGCTGCCGGTGGCGACGATCCCGGCCGCGAGCAGCAGCGCGGCGCCGCCGGCCGCGAGCGAGCCCGCGCGGGAGCCGCGCAGCGCGCCGTGGGCGGCGAACGCGAGCACGGCGAGGGCGGGCCCGGCGACGCCCGAGCGACCGAACGGCCCGACGGCCGGCCGGCCCGCGACGCGGTCGACGACGACCCATGCCGCCGCCACGACGCCCGCGACGGCGAGGCCCTCGAGCACGGCGCGGCTCGCCGGCGCCGACAGGCGGCCGCCGACGACGAGGGCCGCGGCCGTCGACAACGCGACCGCCGTCGGGCCGAACACGCCCATCGACACGTCGGTCGGGCGCAGGATCGTCGCCGCCGTGACCACCGGCAGCAGCGCGGCCACCAGCGCGAGCGCCCCGAGCGTCGCCGACGGCTCCGCGACGGGGCGGCGCGCGACGACGAACAGGCCCACGGCCAGGACCGCGAGCACGGCCGGGATCCGCAGCGCGTCGTCGTCGGGGGCGCCGAAGCCGCGCTCGAGGAGCGCCGGCAGCACGAGGACCGCCAGCGCCACGCCCGCCGCGCCGAGCCGCGCGCGCACGGACGGCGCCGGCGGGTCGTCGGGGGCGGGGCTCGGCGGCGGCATGCTCCCTACCGTAGACGGCCGGAGGCCGCCGGGCCTTCCGCGTCCGGGCCCCGGGGCCCGTCGTCGGCGCCGGCCCCGCGACGCGCGAGCCTCGCAACGGGCCTCGCGTGCGACCGAACGGGCCTCGCGTGCGCCCACGGGCCGCGCCTGCGCCACGACGGGCCGCGCGTGCGCCACGACGGTCCGCGGGTGCGACCGAGCGGGCCTCGCGTCCCGGGAGGTCGGCCGCGGGGCCCCGTCGGGCCCGGCCGGCTCGCGGAGGCCGCCCCTCCGCGGGAGCGGCCCGTCCGCGGGGGCCGTCAGCCCTCGAACATCGCGGCCGTGAAGGCCTCGGCGTCGAACTCGGCGATGTCGTCGATGGTCTCGCCCGTGCCGATGAACTTCACGGGCACCCCGATCACGTCGCGGACCGCGATGAGCGCGCCGGCCTTCGCCGTGCCGTCGAGCTTCGTCACGAAGATGCCCGTGACGGCGACGGCCTTGTGGAACTGCTCGGCCTGGCGGATCGCGTTCTGGCCGTTCGTCGCGTCGATCACGAGCAGGGTCTCGTGGGGGGCGTCGGGGATGGCCTTCTTCACGACGCGGCGGATCTTCTCGAGCTCCTGCATGAGGTTCGTCTGGGTGTGCAGGCGGCCCGCGGTGTCGATGACCACGTAGTCGGCGCCGCGCTTCTGCGCCGCGTGGACCGCGTCGAACGCGACGGCGGCGGGGTCGGCGCCCGTGGCCTGCTTCACGATCTCGACGCCGTTGCGCTCGCTCCAGATCGTGAGCTGCTCGACGGCGGCGGCGCGGAACGTGTCGGCCGCGCCGAGGACCACGCGGCGGCCGCCCGCCTTGAGGTACTTCGTGAGCTTGCCGATGGAGGTCGTCTTGTCGGAGCCGTTGACGCCGCAGACGAGGATCACCGTGGGGCCCGACGCGGCCTTCGCGAGCGACGTGCCCCCGGACCTCAGCCGCTCGACGATCCGCGCGCGGAGGAAGGGCTCGACCTCCTCGCTCGTCGTGAGCGTCTTCGCCTTCCACGCGGCGCGGACCTCGTCGAGCAGCGCCGTCGTGGTCCGCGGGCCGACGTCGGCCTTGAGGAGCGCGGCCTCGAGGTCGGTGAGGAGCGACTCGTCGAGCTTGCGGCCGAGGAAGAGCGCGCGGCGCAGGCCGCCCGCCAGGAGGTCGCGCGTCTTCTGGAGACCCTTCTTGAGCTTGTCGAAGAGGCCCACGGTGGCTCCTACGCCTTGAGGCCGCGATCCTTGCGGATGCGGTCCAGGATGCCGTTGACGAACGCGCCGCTCTGCTCGGTGCTGTACCGCTTCGCGAGCTCGATGGCCTCGTTGATGGCGACCTTCGTCGGCACCTCGCTCTCGTGGAGCATCTCGTAGACGCCGATGCGCAGCACGTTGCGGTCCACCGCGGCCATGCGCGACAGGCCCCAGTTCTGGGCCGCCTCGGAGAGGAGCACGTCGATGGCGGGCCGGTGCAGCATCACCCCGTCCACGACCTTGCGGGCGTACGCCGTCGCCTCGGGCTCGCCGGGCTTGCCCGAGAGCTCCTCGTGGAGGAACGCGTCGAGCCGGTCCCGGTAGTCCGGGCCCTGCACGTCGAGGCCGTAGAGGAACTGGAGCGCGAGCTCGCGCGCGCGCGTGCGGACCCTCACGGGCGACCCTCCACCTTGCGGAGCGCGTCGAGGAGGCGGACCGCCGCCTCCGCCGCCTCGCGACCCTTGTGGCCGCCCTTGCCCGGCGCCGACGCGAGGTCGCTGCGCGCCTCGGCCTGCGCGAGGGTGTCGGCCGTCACCACGCCGAACGTCACCGGGACGCGGCTCGCGACCGCCACGTCCATCAGGCCCTGCGCGCAGGCGTCCGCGATCACGCGGTCGTGGATCGTCTCGCCCTTGAGGACGCACCCGAGGGCCACCAGCGCGTCGAACCGGCCCGACGCGGCGAGCCGGGCCGCGGCCATGGGGAGCTCGAAGGTCCCGGGGACCTCGACCACGGTCACGTCCGGCACGCCCGCCCGCGCCAGGACCTCGAGGGCGCCGTCGCGCAGCCGGTCCGTGATCGGGGCGTTCCACCGCGCCACGAGGACGGCGATGCGGAGGGAGCGGCCGTCGAGGTCGCCGGGGATCGTGCGGGGCATGGGAAGGAGCCGGGTCGGGAAGGGCCGGCGTCTACACGGGCCGCCGCGGGCCGCCGTGGTTTGATCCCACGATGCACAGCGTCGCCGAGGCCCAGCGCGCGGTCGAGGCGGCGGCGGGGGCCCCCCGTCGCCGCGTCGAGCACGTCGTGCTCGCGGACGCCCTCGACCGCGTCCTCGCGGACGACGTCGCGATCGACCACGACGTGCCGCCGTTCCACCGCGCGACGATGGACGGGTTCGCCGTGCGCGCCGCGGACCTCGCCGGGCCGTCCGCCGACCTCGACGTCGTGGGCCGCGTGCACGCGGGCGAGG
>JAEUHO010000224.1 GCA_016795345.1 Planctomycetia bacterium
GCCGTGGAGGATCGCGACGTGGTCCTTGCCGTCGCGGTTGTTCCAGAACGCCGCGATCTGGAAGGTGCCGAAGCGCGTGGGCAGGTCGGCGATGGCGACCATGCGCACGCACACCTTGGGCGAGCCGACGCCCGGGCACTCGTGGGCGGCCTCCTCGGCGAGGACGGCGTCGATCTGGTCGGGGGACAACGGCATGGCGACTCCTTCCGGCGGTCCGGGGCGGCGAGCCTACGCGGGGCCCGAGGGCACGGCGACGAGGCGCGCCGCCAGGGCGCGGCCCGCGTGCCACGCGCCCTCGACGCCGCCGCGCGCGTCGAAGGCGTCGCCGCAGAGGCCGACGCGCGCGCCGCCCGGCCACGCGGCGACCACGGGCGCGGCGAGCTCGGTGCCCTCGACGACGCGCGCGCCGCGCCACGCGTGCGGTTCGACGTGATCCGGGGCCTCGACCCACGCGCCGAACACCGCGGCGGCCGCCCGCAGCAGCGCGCGCGACCACGCCTCGGGCGGCGTCTCGACGTGCGCGCGCGACCACGCGGCGGTCGCCTGCACGACGAGCACGCGCCGCGCGCCGGGCCCGCGCTTCGCCGTGTCGTGCACGAGGGTCGCGACGGGCCCGTCGGCCGGCCAGACGACGTCGGACGCGGGCGCGGGCGCATCCGCGGGATACCGCGCGATCACCGCGAGGCACGGCGCCGTCGCGACGAGCGCGAGGAGCGGCGCGAGCGCGGCCACCGCGGGCGGGCGCGGGTCGACCGTCGCGAGGAGGGTCGTCGTCGCGCGCAGGTGCGTCGCGAGCACGACGGTGCGCGCGGCGGCCGTCGTGCCGTCGCGCGCGACGACCTCGAGGCGCGCGCCGCCGTCCGTCGCGTGCATCGCGACGACCTCGACCCCGCACCCCACGTCGAGCCCGGCCGCGAGCGCCTTCGGGAACGCGTTCACGCCCGCCCGCGGCGCCCACCGCGCGCTGCCGGCCTCGAACGCCGCGGGCCGGCACGGCACGCCGTCGCCTTCGACCGTCGCGGGCCACCCGCGCCCGAGGTCGTCCCCGAGCGCGGCCTCGACCGCGGCGACGAACGCCGGCTCGCCTCCGTGCAGGAACGGGACGCCGTGATCGACGGGCTGGCCGTCGACGCGCCGCGTGGCGCAGCGCCCGCCCACGCCGCGCGCGCGTTCGAACACGGCGACGCGGCGGCCCGCGTCCGCGAGCGCGCGCGCGCACGCGAGGCCGGCGACGCCGGCGCCGACGACGAGCACCTCGTGTTCCATGGCCGCAGCCTACGGCTCCCCCGGACCCGGCGGGAGCGCGGAGCGGTCGGAACGGCCCGCGAGGCCCGGTGGCCGCCGCTGGGGGGCGGACGACCTCCCGGGACCGCGAGGCCCGGTGGCCGTCAGGGACGACACCTCCGTCGGTCGCGCGCCGGCGGGGACGGAGCCCGCCGGCGTGCGGTTCAGCGCGGCTCGACGGGTGCGAGGCGGATGTCGAGCTCGGCGTCGCCGGCCGAGGGCACGTCGACCCAGCCGTCGAACGCGCCCATCCGCTGCGCGTTGACCGTGACGCGGTAGCGACCCGGCCCGACCCCGGCGCCGACGGGATGGCGACCGTGGAAGAGCCAGCCGCTCCACACGTACCGGTCGTCCGCGTCGCGCACGACGAGGTAGGTCCACCGGGTCGCCTCGTACTTCGGCGAGCCCCGGCCGTCGGTCGGCCGCTCGCGGGCGAACTCCGCGGGCCCGTCGGCGAAGCGGTCGTCGTCGCACCGCAGCCACAGCCGCGCCGCGGGCGCGACGTCGAAGGTCCGCTCGAGGGTCGCCCCTTCCTCGATCGCGAACAGCCCGTCGACCACCCGCAGGGGCCGCTCGGTGCCGGTCGGCGCGATCACGACGACCGCCACGCGGAACGCGCCCGGCGCGAGGTCGTCGAGCACGAAGGCGCCGTCGGCGTCGACGGCGGTGCTGAGCCGGGGCCCCGCGGACTCGTCGTCGGTGCGGACGGCGACCGCCTGGAGCTTCCCGGCCGTCGCGAGCGCGCCGCCGCGCAGTCGCCCTCGCAGGCTGGCGGCTGCGATCGGGGCGAGGCGCAGGTCGGTCATGCGTTGCCCGCGCGCGAGCGTCAGCGATCGATGGACCGTCACCGGCGAGTCGCCGACGCGCGCCTCGAGGCGGTAGGTGCCCGGCACGACGTCGTCGAAGCGGAAGCGGCTGCCGCTCGTCACGGCGGCGTAGTTGTGGGCGTCGTTCGAGAGCGACACCGTGAATCGGGAGGTGGGGGCGCCGGCCGCGTCCACGACGTCGCCCTCCACGCTCGCGAGCGCTTCCGGGTCCTCGCGCGGCGCCGGCAGCCGCACGACGGCCTCGGTCGCGCCCGCCGCGACCACGACCGTCGCCTGGTTCGCGGCGACGCGGGCCTCGCGTGCGAGGACCGTGACCGCGGCCTCCGGGAGGCCCTCGAGGCGACTCGTGCCGTCGTCGTCGGTGTGCCCCCTCGCGACCCATCGCGGGTCGTCGTCCCGCGTGCTCCAACCGCCGGCGGGGCGTGCGGTCACGTCGCCCCGGCCGACGACCACCTCCGCCACGACGGGCCGTCCGTCGGCGTCCAGCACCGTGAGGTCCAGGCCGCGGGCGCGGTCGAGCACGACGTCGAGCGGCCGGTCGGTGGCCGCGTCGTCGAGCGTGACCCATGCGACCGCGAATCCGGCGGCGACGACGAGGGTCACCTTCGGCTCGTCCGGGGGCCACATCGACGGGTCGCAGGGCGCGACGCCGTCGGCGCCGGTCACCGCCACCGGGAAGGCGCGATTCCGCCCGACGATCGCCCCGACGATCGGACGGCCGTCGCGATCGCGGATCCGGAGCCAGATCAGCGCGGGCTTGCGCTTCAGCACGATCCGTTGGGGCGGCGGGTCACCGGCGCTCGGTCGTGCGACGGACGCCTTGCCGAACTGGAACCCAGCGGCGAGCGCCCACAACCCGACCTCGCCGGACCCGTCCGCGGCGACCGAACCTTCGACGCGGAACGACCCGTCGGGGCCGGCGAACTGCTTCCACCGCGCGTCGAGGAAGGCCGGTTCGATCCGGGGTTCGGTCACGTCCCGTGCGTCGAGCCGGGGCGCGATCACCGACCGCGGTTCCACCTGGACCACCGCGCCCGGCAGCGGCGTGCCCGCCTCGTCCACGACGACGCCCGTGATCGTGACGGTCGGCCGGAGGATCAGGTCGAACGGCCCCGTGACGCGCGGGTGCTCACGGACGCAGCGCACCGCGAGCGCGCCTTCGACCTCCGCGACGAGCCAGATGGGCGCATCGACGGGCGGGGCGTCGATGCTCGCGGTCCCGTCCGAGGCGGAGGTCGCGGGGCCGAGGTCGATCGTCGCGCGGGGCAGCGAGCGCCACGTCGCGCCGATGCCGACCGGCATCACGTCTCCGGTGAAGCCGTGGACGGCGACGCCGGGCGCGGGCGTCACGCCGTCCCCCCGGAGCACGCGGACCTCGAGGCGCGGGCCGCGCTGGAGCGCGAGCTCGACGCGTCGCCCCGGCACGATCGCGCGGGGCATCCCCGACCCGGCGTCCGTGAGCGTGAACGGGCGGTAGCCGGCCGCGCGGATCCGCAGGCGCGGGGGCGCGAACGGCGCGGGGAACGGGCCCGCGGGGTCGCGGACGTCGGCCTCGCCCGCGGCGTCCGTGGTCGCGCGCGCGACGTGTTCGCAGCCGTCGGTCACCTCGATCGACTCGACCTCGGCGCCGGCGATCGGCGCGCGGGTCGCGTCGTCGACGACCCGCAGCCGCAGCACGCGGTCGCGGCGCAGGCGCAGCGTGACCGGGACGCCCGCGCGCGCCGTGGTCGCCGCGGGCGCGAACCCGTCGGCGGTCGCCGCGACCCGCACCTCGAGCGCGTCGCCCGCGTCGGCGGCGAACGCGCCGTCGGCGCCGGTGACCGTCGTGGGCACGCCGGTCGTCGTCGCGGGCACGTCGCGCGGCTGCACCCAGACCCGCGCCGCGATCGGCGCGCCGCCGGGCCCCAGCACACGACCGGAGATCGTGCGCACGGCGTCGGCCGGGGCGGCGCGACCCGCGGACGCGCGCTCCGCGGCCGCGGCGCGCTGGCCGGCGAGCGTCGGCGGGGCGTCGTCGGCCGCGACCGCGCCCGGCGCGCCCGGCGGCACGTCGGCCGCCGGGCCTTGCGTCCCCCGGACCCCGAGCCAGACCCCGCCGACGAGGAGCACGGCGACGACCGCCCCCAGCGCGACCTTCGATGACGTCGTCACGAGCGATCCTCCGACGAGGGACGCGAGGCCCGCCGCGAGCCCGGACCCGAGGCCCGCGCCGCCGAGGGCCAGCGGCGCGACCGCGACCATCCACGCGCGCCGGTCGCCGCCGTGGCGGCGGTCGAGCTCGACGCGGAGCAGCTCGAGGCCGCGTTTGCAGCGCGTGCGGACCGTCTCGACGGGGACGCCGTGGCGGCGCGCGATGACGCGCGGCGGGAGGCCGTCGAAGAACCGGAGCGCGACGGTCGCGCGGTAGGGTTCGGCGAGCGCGAGGACCGCGTCGACGACGCGGCGGCGCACCTCGAGGCGGGCGACGGCGTCGGCGGTCGCGGGCGCGTGGTCGGGGCGGGCGGCGGCGGTCTCGCGGGCGACGCGACGGTGCTCGGTCCGGCGCAGGCCGCGCGCGACGTTGCGGGCGATGCCCGCGAGCCACGCGAACGGCGGGAACCCCGCGCGGGGCGGGTGCTCGAGGCCGACGCGCATCGTCTCCTGGGCGACGTCGTCGGCGGTGGCGTCGTCGGCGACGAGCGAGCGCGCGAGGCGCCGGATCGCGGCCGCGTGGGCGGCGAGCGCGTCGGCGTCGGCGGGGGGAGGCGGCGGGCCCATCACGGAAGGATGGCCGCCCGCCCCGGAATCGGTCGAGGGCGCGTCGGTCCGGCCCGCGTCGCTCGGGCCCGCGACCGGGGGGGTATGAAAATCCAATATTTGGTGAAAGGATTTCACGTATCCTCGGAAGGGTGATCCGCCGCCCTCGCAGCCTCCGACGCCTTCGCGAGCTCCACCGGACGTTCCCGGTGGTCGCGATCCTCGGCATGCGCCAGGTGGGCAAGACGACGCTCGCGCGCGCGCTGGCCGGGCGGACCCTGCCTCCGGGGAACCATTTCGACCTCGAGGACCCGCGGTCCGTCGCGCGGCTCGCCGACCCGATGCTCGCGTTGGAGCCCCTGCGGGGGCTCGTGGTGCTCGACGAGATCCAGCTCCGACCGGACCTGTTCGGGGTGCTTCGGGTCCTCGCGGACCGTCCGCGGCGGCCCGCACGGTTCCTCGTCCTCGGCAGTGCGGCCCCGGCACTGCTCCGCCAGTCCGCCGAGTCGCTCGCCGGACGCGTCGCCTACGTCGAGCTCGACGGCTTCGACGTCGACGAGGTCGGGAACGACGCGTGGCGACGACTCTGGCTCCGCGGCGGGCTGCCGCGCTCGTTCCTTGCGCGCTCCGACGCCGAGAGCCTCACCTGGCGGCGAGAGCTCGTCCGCACGTACCTCGAGCGGGAGCTGCCCGACCTCGGGATCGGTGTCGCTCCCGGCACGATCCGCCGCTTCTGGTCGATGCTCGCGCACTACCACGGGCAGACCTGGAACGGCGCGGAGCTCGCGCGCTCGCTGGGCGTCAGCGAGGCGACGATCGGCCGCTACCTCGAGCTGCTCTGTGGCACGTTCCTGGCGGTGCGCCTGCGGCCGTGGCACGCGAACCCGCAGAAGCGCGAGGTCCGCTCGCCCAAGGTGTACCTGCGTGATCCCGGCATCCTCGACGCGGAGCTGCTCGGCCATCCGAAGGCGGGGGCGAGCTTCGAGGGCTTCGCGATCCAGCAGGTGGCGGCGCGGCTCGGGGCGCGGCCCGACGAGTGCCATGCGTGGGGCGTGCACGGCGGCGCGACCCTCGACCTGCTGGTGGTGCGGGGCAACGTGCGGCGGGGGTTCGAGATCAAGCTCTCGTCCGCGCCGGAGGTGACGGGTGCGATGCGGTCCGCGATGGACGTGCTGGGCCTCGACGCGCTCGACGTGGTCCACGCCGGGGCGGACACGTTCCCGCTCGCGCCCGGCATCCGCGCGTTGTCGATCGCCGACGTCTGGAGCCGGCTCGCGCCGCTGCGGTGACGCGGGCCGTGGGGCTTCACGGCCGAGGCGTGCCCTCCTCGACGATGCGGCACAGCGTGTTCACGAGGCGCAGCGCCTCGACGCTCGAGGCGCGGGCCCGCGTCAGCGTCGGGCTCCCGACCACGATCGCGAGCGACATCGCCCGCGAGATCGCGACGTTGGTGCGGTGGGGGTCGAGCACGAACTCGAGGCCGCGCGCCGCGCCTCCCGCGTCGCTCGCGGTCAGCGAGACGATCGCCACGCGTGCCTCCTGGCCCTGGAAGCGGTCCACGGAGCCGACGCGCACGTCCTTCGGCAGGGCGGCCTTCAGCGCGCGCACCTGCAGGTTGTAGGGCGCCACGACGAGCACGTCGTCCGGCCCGAGGCGGCCCGCGACCTTCCCGTCGAGGTCCGTCACCGATCGGCCGACGAGCGCGCGCACGAGGGCCGCGATCGCCTCGGCCTCCTCGACGCTCTGTTGCGGCGTCCCTTCGTGGGGCACCGGCACCCAGAGGATCCCCGCCTCGAGCGGCGCCGCGACGCCGCCCTTCCCGCGCGCCGCCGGCACGCGCACGACGCGCGCCTCGGTGCCGGCGGCCGCCTGCAGCCGTCCCTCGTAGAACGCCCCCGAGACGAACGCCGCGAGACGCGGGTGCAGCCGCCGCGTGACCGGCAGGAACACGCCGCGGTCCGGCGGGACCGTCGCGTGCGGATGGAGCGCGAAGTCGAGCGCCGACATCGCGCTGTCGCCCGGGTGCGTCCCCTGGATCGGCTGGGCCAGCTGCGCCGGGTCGCCCAGCAGGACGAGGTGCTCCGCGCACGGCGCCATCCCGACGAGGTTCGCGAGCGAGACCTGCCCCGCTTCGTCCACGAACAACGTGTCGATCCGCCCCGCGACGTCGTCGCGGCTGAAGAACCACGCGGTCCCGCCGACGATCGGGAAGTCGTCGAGCATCGCGGCCGCGTCGGCCGACGGCGCCACCGTCACGCCCTCCGTCGCGTCGGCGAACGCGGCGTCGTCCTCGTCGTCGGCCGCGCCGACCTTGAGGCAGCGGAAGTCGGGGATCGCGCGCGCGCACTCCGCGAGCAGGTTCACGATCGCCTTGTGGCTGTTCGACGTCACGCCCACGCGCCGCCCGGCGGCCACCAGCGCCGCGATCGCGCGCGCCCCGGTGTACGTCTTGCCCGTCCCGGGCGGGCCCTGCACCGCGAGCACCGAGCGATCGAGCGCGAGCACGAGCCGCGCGGTCGCCGCCGTCGGGTCCTCGCCGTCGCGCACCAGCGCACCGCTCCGGTGCCCGCGCACGCGCGGCGCGCGCCGCAGGAGCAGGTCGTGCAGCGCGCGCGGGATCGGCTCGCCGTCGCGCCACGCCGTCGCCGTCCGGACGATCGAGTCCTCGATCACCTTCGCGGCGACCCGCTCGTGCAGCAGCATCGTCATCGTCGCGGGCGGCTCGCCGCCGAGCGCGGTCAACGCCTTCGGGCCGAACTTCAGGAGCGCGCGCCCCGCCTCGGCGTCCATCGTCTCGACGCTGCACGCCGGCGTCCCCGGCATCGCCACGACGCCGTTCGACCCCTCCACGACCTTGGTCTCCTGCAGCGGGTCGAAGCGGTACCACGCGCCCTTCGACCGCTTGAGCGCGACCGCCGGCCCGCGCTCGCGCACGAGCCCGGCGAGGCACGTCGGGTCCTCGACGCGGTCCGCGTCGTCGGCCTCGAGGCGGTCGAACAGCGACCACCACACGGGCTTCTCCTCGCGCCGGTGGAACTCGATCAGGTGCGCGAGCAGCTCCGTCACGCGCCAACGGTCGGGCTCGGCCGCCCGGGCCGCGGCGTCCGACGGGACCGAGCGCAGGAGGTCGTCCGCGAGCGCGCGCATCGCCGCCCGCCGCGCCGAGGCCTCCTGCGCCTGCGACGACGGCTCCTCCTCCGCCGGCGCCTCCGGCCGCCGCCACGCGATCCCGTGTTCGCGCTGCCGCGCGCGGAGCCAGTGCGCCAGCTCCCGCGTCGAGAGGCAGTCCTCGCGGTTGTACGCGCGGATCCCCGCCAGCAGCGGCGACGCCCGCCAGTCCCGCGGCTCGCCGCTCGCGACGAACCGGTGGTACGCGACGATCGAGTCGCCGCCCGACGTCACCTCGCCCTTCCGCCCGCGCCCCCAGAGCACCTCCAGCGCCTTGATCGAGTACGACGGCGTGCCCACGCGCAGCCCCTGCTTCACGACCGCGTACAGGTCCACCAGCACCCCGTCGCGCAGCCACCCGTCCACGACGTCCTCGCAGACGCCGTAGCGGCCCATCAGCTTGCGCAGCGCGGTCTTCTCGTACGGCGCGTAGTGGTAGACGTGCAGCGTCGGGTCGCGCCGGCGGCGCGCCTCGACGAACGCCACGAACGCCTCGAGGGCGCGGCGCTCCTCGACGGCGTCGTGGGCCCACCAGTCCACGAAGTCCGGCTCGTCGCGGCCCTCGGTGGCCGCGCCGAACAGGTACTCGAGGCCGCCTTCGACCAGCGGATACCCCTCGAGGTCGAAGTAGACGTCGAGGGACGAAGCAGGGGGGAGGGACGCGAGGCCCGTCGGGGGGGCACCCGCCGGCACGGGCACGACCTCGTACGCGGGCGTCGGCCGCCCGCGCGACGCCACCTGCAGGCGCGCCTGGTGGTGAAGCCGCGCGGCGACGTCCGGGCCCATGCCCTTCACGCGGCCGGGCGGTCGCGCCGCGAGCGCGGCGACGGTGTCGATGCCCGCCGCCCGCAGCTTGCGGACCTGGTCGCCGCGCATCCCCGCGACGAGGGCGAGGTGGTCGGCGGCGTCGAATCGGCGCCGGGCCTCGCCGTCCCACCGGCCCCAGTCGCCGCCGAGGTCGGGCTCGGGCGGGTCGTCCGCGTCGAACGCGGCCATCTGCGCGAGGAACGCCTCCTTCACCGCGCGGTAGACGTAGAAGAAGTCGTCGGTGCGGAACGAGCGCCGCACGTCGCCGCGCAGCACGAGGTGGACGTGCTCGGGCCGGCGTCCTTGCAGGGCCTCGAGCATCTCCGCGTAGGCGCAGAGCTGCAGCAGGTAGCCGGGTTTGGCGTCGGCGGCCACCTTGGTGTCGGCGATCTCGTAGTGGAAGTCGCCGAGCGCCGACGGGCCGGGGACGCGCTCGAGGAAGTCGGCGAAGCCCGCGAACGCCCCGTGCGCGAGCGACGCCTGGTAGACGACGTCGGGGCCGGCGGCGAGGGCCTCGCGCGTCTTCGCGTCGGCCTCGCGGCCCTGCGCGATCTCGACGACGGAGAGACCTCGGGTGCGCAGGGTGCCGAGGTACCGCCATTCGTGGGCGACGCCGAGGTCGAGCACGAGCCGGTCCTGGTCGTCCGCCTCGTCGGGGGTGACGACGCCGGGCCGTTCGAGGGCGAACCGGTCCATCCACGTCGCGAAGGGCGACCCCTGGAAGCGGACGAGGTCCGAGGGCGAATAGGTGAGCGTGCCGTCCCGGTGTTTCCGCATCGATCCCGCGCCTCGTCGTTGGGGCGGAGTGTAGCGGCGCCCGGGGACCGCGAGGCCCGACGACCCTCGCTTCGTCGCGCCGGGCGGCGGGCCGCGGGCCCCGCTACGATGGGTCGATCGTCGGCCGGCCCGAGGTGGGACGGCCTTCGAATCGAGGACCTCGTGACCCGAAGGACCCGATGGCTCGTCGGCGTCCTGTCGGCGGTGGCCGCCGCCGTCGGGCTCGGGTACGGCGTGACGGGGTGGGGGCCCGCGCCGTCGCGTGGGGGCGCCGTCGTCGAGACCTCGGGCGCCGCGATCCAGCCGCCGGGCGCGCCCGCGCTCGCCGCCTCCGGTTCCTCTCGCGCCGCCACCGATGGGGGGACCCTCGATCCGACGGACGGTCGCCCGCAAGCTGCGCCCACGGCCGATCCCGCCGACGCGCCGCTTCGCGTGCAGATCGTGGGGCGCGACGGAGCGGGCCTCGCGTCGGCGCGCCTCGTGATCGTGAACGGGGACGGGACGACGCGGACGCGCGCGGGCGGGCCCGACGGCGTCGTGACGTGGCCGGCCGAGGACCTGCCGAGCGACGCCACCGGCGTGTTCGCCGCGTGTGACGAGTTCGTGACGTCGCGCCCCAAGGAACTCCGCTCGATTCGCAACGCGCGCTTTCGGTTCGTGCTCGAACCCGGCGTGCGGGTGTCGGGGCGCGTGGTTGCCGCCCGGACCGGTGCGCCGGTCGCCGGGGCGACCGTCCACGTCGCCGATGACGCAGAATTGGAACCCGGAGACGCACGCGAGTACGGCGACGCCATCACCGACGCCGGCGGCACCTGGACGTCGATGGACCTGCCGCCCGGGCGGTTCGTTCGGATCCGGGTCGCCGCCGAAGGGTTCGGCGCCCGAACGTTGCGTCAACGTGTTGTCGCGGCAATGGCGCTCGACGTGCGTCTGGATCCGGAGGGCGTGGTCACGGGGACGGTCGTGGACGAACAGGGACGTCCGCGTCCCGGCGTGGGCGTGGTTGCCGTCTCCGACGACGACCGAGACGAAGTCTTGGCCGACGGGACGTCAACGGTGGCCGGCGAATTCGAGTTGCGCGGGCTTCCTCGAGGCGTGTGGCTGCGGGTGATGGATACGCCATACAGGACCGTGAAGCTCCCGGACACCGACACGGGCGTCATGCGGCTCCCCGTCGCGTCGAGCCAACGGATCGTGCTGACCGATGCCGCGCCGCGGGCCGTGGCGCACCTCGTCGTGACGACGCCGGCGTCGTTGCGGGTGACGGTCTTGGGGCCCGACGGCGCGCTCGCGAGCGCCGGGATCGTCGCCCTGGGGCGCGGATACTGGGCGCCGTACGGTGCGCTCGTGGACGGCGTCGTCGAGTTCCCGCGACTCGGCGCCGGCAAGTTCGACCTCCGCGTGAAGATCGAGGGGTTCGAATGGGTCTCGGAGGCGATCGAGACGGTCTGGGGACAGCGATGCGAGCGGACGATCCACGTGCGGGCGCCGTCCTACGTGGCCGGGATCGTCGAGGACGAACAGGGCCGGCCGCTCGCCGGGGCGGCCGTCTCCGCCTCGAGCGCGACGGACTGGGATCGCGTGAGATGGGTGACCGGAGAGGACGGTCGGTTTCGGCTCGACGGCGTTGACGCGGCGGCTCCGAGCCTTCACGTCGAGTGCCCGGGCCGCTACGTCGAGGAGATCCCGCCGCTCGACGCGCCCGTGGAGGGGCTCCGGATCGTCGCGCGTCCGCTCGTCGTCGTCCGCGGCCGCGTTGTTCCGCCGCCGGGACGTACGCTAGGGAGGTTCACCGCGACCGCCGTAGCGGATGGACGATTGTCGATCGAGGCGGTGTCGCCCTCGCCCGACGTCCAGTGGCAGGTGCCGCCCGGCACGTGGACGTTCACGATCTCCTACGTACGCGGGTGCCTCGACCTCTCGCGCGACGTCACGGTCGTGGCCGGGCCGCCCGTCGATCTCGGAGACCTGCGGTTGGTCGAAGGCGCGATCGTCGAGGGCGTCGTCGTGGACTCCGCCGGCGCCCCGGTGCGCGGAGCCGACGCGTTCGTCGGCGACGCGTCGGCGACCTCGGACGCGAGCGGGAAGTTCCGGGTCATAGGCGTGGATCCGCGTCAGACCCGACTGCTCCTCCGCGGCAAGGGCTACGCGCAAGTGGACGAGCCACTGGGCCCCGCGGGCTCGCAGACCTCGCTGCGGGTCGTCCTCGAGCGTCCCGGCCGCCTGCGGGCGTTCCTCCGGCTCGAGGACGAACGGTCGTGGCGGGGCGAGTGGTCGTGGCGCGCGCGTCGCGAGGGTTCGGACGAGGGGACGGACTCCGGGAACGACGACCGCATTCGCCGCGGCGTCGTCTCGGAACTCCGCCCCGGCGCCTACCGGTTCGAGCTCTGGTTCGACCTCGACGGGGCCGACTCGTCAACG
>JAEUHO010000411.1 GCA_016795345.1 Planctomycetia bacterium
CGCAACGGCGCCGAGGACGTCGCGAAGCTCCCGCGCCAGCTACGCCGAGCCCGGGGCCAGAAGCGGGGGAGCGATTTGCTCCAGGGCCACCCGCTCGCGCGGGTCTTGAAGCGCCCGAACCCCGTCATGTCGTGGGGCGTCTTCGCCCAGGTGATGCAGCACCGGCGGATGGGTTGGGGCAATGCCTATGCTGAGATCGTCCGCGACGCGACGGGGGCACCGGTCGAACTCTGGCCCGTGCACTCCTCCCGCGTTCGCCCGGAACTGAAGGCCGACGGCCGGACGCTCGTCTACTGGGTTCGTGGCCAAGGCTTGCAGGAGAAGCCCTTCGCGCCGCGCGACGTGTTCCACCTGCGCGGGATGGGGTCGGGCATCGAGGGCTACTCGGTGGTGCGCTTCGCCTCCGAGACGCTCGGGCTTGGGCTCGCGGCGCAGCGTCACGCCGCCGCCTTCTTCGGCGAGGGCCTCGCGAAGCGCCTCGTCGCGTTCACGAAGCAGACGCTCAACGCCGACGCCCGCGAGGCCCTGCGCAAGCGCATCGAGGGGGACCGTGAGAGGAACGTCGTCGGCGCGCGGCGCATGCCGATCGTGGACGTCGAGGTGGACGTCAAGGACCTCGGCATCCCGCCCGACGAGGCGCAGTTCCTGGAGCAGCGCGAATTCGGGGTCGAAGAGATCGCGCGCTGGTTCCGGATGAACCTCAGCAAGATCCAGTACCACAAGCGCGCGCAGGGCTGGTCGTCGCTCGACGCGCTCAACACGGACTACGTTGTGGACTTCCTCACGCCCCAGGTGCAGACCTGGGAGGAGGAGATCACGGCGAAGCTCCTGACCGAGGAGGAGGTCGCCGACGGGGTCTTCGTGCGCTTCGTACTGCAGGGGCTCCTGCGGGGGGACGTCGCGACGCGGATCTCGTACTACGCCGCGGGCTACCGGGACGGGTGGCTCTCGCAGAACGACATCCGCGACCTCGAAGACCTGAACCCGATCGAGGACGCCGCGGCCGACGAGTACCGGGTCCAGGCCCAGATGACGAAGCTCGCGGACGCCGGGGCGAAGCCGGCGGATCCGGCCACGGCGCCCGCGAACCAACCGCCGCCCCCGAAGGGCCCGCCGCCCCAGGACGACGGCCAGGATCCCGCCGCCGCGTGGCGCGAGGTCCGGGCCGAGGCCGAGGCACTCCGCCCCATGCTCCTCCACACCGCGACGATGCTCGCAAAGAAGGAGGCGAACGAGGTCGAGTCCGCGCTCAAGAAGAACGGCTCGAACCCCGCGGCGCTGGCCCAGTGGGCCGGTGGCTTCTACCCGAAGCTGCGGGAGCGGGTCGTCGAGAGCTACGAGGCCGCAGGGCTCGCACTCGATGTCATCACGGCGCGCCACCCGGCCGCCCGCGTGCGGCCCGCCGACCTCGACGCCGTGGCCGCCGCATGGACCGAGGTGGACCTGCGTGCCGTCCGGCCGACCGAATCCGAGCGGGCCCGGGCGCTGGCCGACGCCGTGTTCGCTGCCCTGCTCACGCCCGCCGTCCTGGAGACCGCCCATGCCGCCTGATCTGCTCGCGACGCCCGAATGCTGGCAGGCCCACATGGGCGTCTGGGCGATCCTGCCCTCGTACCTCCACGAGTCCCTGGCCGCGATCCGGGCCGGGCTGTGGCGACCCCGTTCGCCCGCGGCCGCGCTCCCCGGCGTCCCCGTCGCGACGGCCGTCGAGGGTGTGCCGACCCCGCCGCTCGCCTACGCCGTGACCCCGGAGGGGGTGGGGGTCCTCCCGCTCCACGGTCCGTCCATGAAGGCCCGCTCGAAGTACGGCGGCTACAGCACCGTGGACGCGCGGCGCCAGCTGCGGGCCATGGCCGCCGACGAGCGGGTGGGGGCGATCCTGCTCCACATCGACTCTCCCGGGGGGCACGTCGCCGGGACGAAGGAACTGGCCGACGACGTCGCCGCCGTGGACCAGAGCAAGCCCGTCCACGCCTACCTCGAGGACGCCGGGGCCTCGGCGGCGTACTGGATCGCGTCCCAGGCCCGGTCCGTCACCGCCAACGCCATGGCGATGGTCGGGAGCCTCGGCACGTTCACGGTGCTCTACGACCTCTCGAAGGCCGCCGAGATGGAGGGTGTCCAGGTCCGGATCGTGTCCACCGGCGAACGGAAGGGAGCAGCGGCCCCCGGAACCCCGGTCACCGACGCGGACGTGGCCGAGGCCCAGCGGCTCGTGGACGGGTTCGACGCCTTCTTCCGGGCGGCCGTCCGGGACGGGCGGGAACTCGGCGCGAAGGACGCCGCCGCCGTGTGGACGGGGTCCGTCTGGTTGGCGGCCGAGGCGAAGGGCCTGGGGCTCGTGGACCGGGTCGAGACGCTCGACGCCGCGGTGGAGCGCCTGGCGGCGCCGCTACGGGCGAAGGCGGCGAAGGCGCGATTTGCGCCAGCGTGAGCCGATGCGCAACGAAGCGTGAGGGATCTACCTCGCGGGAGTTGTCGCCGCCAGACGGAATCCGCAGCGTCCTTCGCGGTTGTCGGGACCCACTCCGGTGCGGTACGCAGAACCCACGCGCGGTGCTTCCTCCTTCCAGTCTCCCCCTCGCACCACGCGCATGTTGTTTCCCGAATCGGATGTCGGTCCTTTCGGATCCTGTTCGGAGCCCTGCCGGTAGTAGTCGATGTCGTACCAGTCCCCACAGACTTCCCCGACGTTGCCAAGCATGTCGTAGAGGCCCCAGGGGTTGGGCTCGAACGTCGCGACCGGTGCAGTGACGCGGAACCCGTCATCGAACGCGAATGCCGGCGCACCGCGCC
>JAEUHO010000258.1 GCA_016795345.1 Planctomycetia bacterium
GCCACCGCGCGCGGGTCGCCGAGCGCGGGTCGCCGCGGCGGCGACCCGGCAACGCGCCCGGGGACCTACGTCGCGGCGGGCGCGGCGTCGGCGACGGGCTTGAGGCCCATGCGGCGCTGCTCGACGTGGCAGTTCACGATGTGGCCGTCCTCGGCCATCACGGCGACGGGCTCCGACGCGGAGCAGAGCGGCAGCTCGGCCAGCGGGCACCGCGGGTGGAAGCGGCAGCCCTTGGGCGGGTTGAGCGGGCTCGGCGGGTCGCCCGGGAGCAGGATGCGCTTCTTCGTGCGCGTCGGGTCCGGGACCGTGATGGCCGAGAGCAGCGCCTTCGTGTACGGGTGGATGGGGTTCTTGAAGAGGACGTCCGACGGGCCCGTCTCGACGATGCGGCCGAGGTACATGACGGCGACGCGGTCGGAGAGGAACTCCACGACGGAGAGGTCGTGCGAGATGAAGAGGTAGGCGAGGTTGCGCTTCTCCTGCAGGTCGCGCAGGAGGTTGATCACCTGGGCCTGGATGGAGACGTCGAGCGCGCTGATGGCCTCGTCGCAGACGATGAAGTCGGGCTCGAGCGCGAGGGCGCGGGCGATGCCGATGCGCTGGCGCTGGCCGCCGGAGAACTCGTGCGGGTAGCGGTTGATGTAGCGCGGCAGCAGGCCCACCTGCTGCATGAGGTCCTTCACGCGCTCCTCGACCGCGGGGCCCTTCGCGAGCCCGTGCACGCGCAGCGCCTCGCCGACGATGTCGAGCACCGTCATGCGCGGGTTCAGCGACGAGTACGGGTCCTGGAAGATGATCTGCATGCGGCGCCGGAGCGCGCGCAGCTCCTCGCCGTCGGCGGCGAGCACGTCGGTGCCGTCGAACGCGACGGTGCCCGACGTCGGCTCGATGAGGCGGAGGAGGGCGCGGCCGGCGGTGGTCTTGCCGCAGCCGGACTCGCCCACGAGGCCGAGCGTCTCGCCGCGGCCGATGGCGAGGTCGATGTCGTCCACGGCCTTGACGTGGCCGACGACGCGCGAGAAGAGGCCCTTGGTGACCGGGAACCACTTGCGGAGCGCCCGGACGTCGAGGAGGGGGGCGAAGGTGCGGCGGCTCACGGCTGCTTGCCCTCCAGCATGGCGGCGGCCTGCGCGAGGGTCGCGGGGCGGCCCTCCTGGATCAGCCAGCACGAGGCGGCGTGCCCGCCGCCGAGGTCCGACAGGGGCGGCTCCTCGCGCTTGCAGCGCTCCATGGCGAACGGGCAGCGCGGGTGGAACTTGCAGCCCGACGGGAACTCGAGCGGGTTCGGCACCTCGCCCGTGATCGTCGCGAGCCGCGACTTGTGCTCGCCGATCTTCGGGCGGGCGTGGAAGAGGCCGATCGTGTACGGGTGCGTCGGCGCCTTGAAGAGCGTCTGGACGTCGGCGTACTCGACGATCTTGCCCGCGTACATCACGGCGACGTCGTGGGAGATCTCGGCGACGATGCCGAGGTCGTGGGTGATGATCAGCACGCCCATGCCGACCTCGGCCTGCAGCGAGCGGATCAGGTCGAGGATCTGGGCCTGGATCGTCACGTCGAGCGCGGTCGTCGGCTCGTCGGCGATGAGCAGCTTGGGCTTGCAGACGAGCGACATCGCGATCATCACGCGCTGGCGCATGCCGCCCGACAGCTGGTGCGGGTACTCGTCGACGCGCTTCTCGGGCGCGGGGATGCCGACCTTCGCGAGCACCTCGATCGCCAGCTCGCGCGCCTTCTGCGCGGAGACGCCGAGGTGGAGGACGGCGGGCTCCATGATCTGGTAGCCGACGGTGAACACGGGGTTCAGCGACGTCATCGGCTCCTGGAAGATCATCCCGATGTCCTTGCCGCGGATCTGGCGCATGCGCCGGATCGGGGCCGCGACGAGGTCCTCGCCTTCGAGGAGGATGCGCCCGCCGACGATCCGCCCGGGCGGGTCGGGGATGAGGCGCATGATCGAGAGCGCGGTGACGGACTTGCCGCACCCCGACTCGCCGACGACGCCGAGGGTGCGCCCCTTCTTGATGGCGTACGACACGCCGTCGACGGCCTTGACCGTGCCGGCGTCGGTGAAGAAGTGCGTCTGGAGGTGCTCGACCGACAGCAGGTCGTCTTCGCGGGCCATGCCGTCACCTCCGCAGCTTGGGGTCGAGGGCGTCCCGGAGCCCCTCGCCCAGCAGGTTGAAGACCGTCACGACGAAGAAGATCGCGAAGCCGGGCGCCAGGATCAGGTGCCACTCCTGCGACGCGCGGCCGTTCGAGAGCATCTGGCCCCACGACGGCGCCTTGACGTCGCCCAACCCGAGGAACGCGATCCCGCTCTCCGTGAGGATCGACCCCGCGACCCCGAAGGTCGCGGACACGAGCACCGGTCCGAGGCAGTTGGGCAGGACGTGCCGGAAGATGATCCGGCGTTCCCGGAGCCCGACGGCCTTGGCGGCGGTCACGTAGTCGAGGTTCCGCTGGCGGATGAACTCGCCGCGGACGAGCCGCGCGACGCCAGGCCACCCGACGATGCCGAGCGCGCCCATGATGAGGAAGATGCTGCGGCTGTCGAACACGGCGATGATCGTCAGGATCAGGAAGAACGTCGGGAAGCAGATCATCACCTCGATGAACCTCGAGATGGCGAGGTCCACCTTGCGGCCGTAGTAGCCGGCGAGGGCGCCGAGCAGGATGCCGATCAGGACGTTGATCGACACCGCGACGATGCCGATCGTGAGCGAGATCCGGGAGCCGAACAGCAGTCGAGCGAGGACGTCGCGCTGGTTGGCGTCCACGCCCATCCAGTGGTACTCCTCGCGGGAGATCGACTCGTCGCTCAGGACGCCCGACGACCCGATGTTGTCCGGGTGGAACGGGACCGGCGGGAAGAGGGCGGCGACATGGTCCGTCCGCACCTTGGCGGCCCAGTCCGTCCACGGC
>JAEUHO010000283.1 GCA_016795345.1 Planctomycetia bacterium
GCACCCGCCCCCGGGCCCCCGCGCCACACCCCCCCCGGGGGGGCCCCCCCCCCCCCCCCCCCCCCCCCCCCCGCCGGGGGGCGGGGGGCGCGGGGCGCCCCGCGGCCCCGCGCGGCCGCACGACCGTCGCGATCTCGACGCCGTCGAGGACCACCGTCGGCGTGCCGCCGGGCGCGGGCGTGAGGCCGACGGCCACCGGGCCTCGCGTCGGCGGATCCTCGGCGGCCGCGGGAGCGAGAAGGGTCGCGAGCACGCACCCGAGCGCGGCCAGCGTCCGACCGAGCCGAACCGGCGGGCCGGTCCGCGGGTGCGGGGGGACGGGGGACATCCGGGCTCCGGGGGGCGAGACGTTGGAAGATACGTCAGGGGGGCGGACCGCGAGGCCCGTTCGGGGGCGGTCGGTCGGCGAGGGGCGGCGGCGCGGCCCGCCGTGCGACACAAGAGAAGAGGCGAAGGTGCCCGGCCCGCCGGCGGGGGACGGCGAGGCCCGGTGGCCGGCGCCTCGCCCGGTGGCGGGTCGCCCCCGGCTGAACCCGGGGCGGTCGGAGGTGTCCAATGGGGACCCGGGCCGCGCGCCCGGTGCCGAGGAGGTCCCATGCGTCGAGTCGTCCCGTTCGTGTTGGCCGCGATGGCGGTGGGGCTGGTGGCGCCGCGACCCGGCGTCGCGGGGACCCTGAAGGACGACGGCCGGGCGGGCCTCGTGACCGCGGTGCAGGGCGTGGCGCTGGTGCGGCCCGCGGGCCGCGAGCGGTGGACGCCGCTCGACGAGCGCGCGCTGCTCTTCCCCGGCGACGTCGTGCGGACCGAGGCGCGCGGCGCGAACGCGCTCGAGGTGCGGACGAAGGACGGCGCGCGGCTCGTGGTCGGGCCCGGCGCGATGCTCGAGCTGCCGAACGAGGGCGGGC
The DNA here is from genome assembly GCA_016795345.1 of Planctomycetia bacterium. Lineage (GTDB taxonomy): Bacteria > Planctomycetota > PLA2 > PLA2 > JAEUHO01 > JAEUHO01. The sequence goes on from JAEUHO010000283.1 coordinate 906, forward strand.
TGCGGGTGATGCGCGGCGAGCTCGAGGTGAAGGCGGGCGCGGCGGCGCTGAAGGTGACGGGGAGCGGCGGGTTCGCGAAGGACGTGGCCGCGACCGCGTGGCTGCGCGCGACCGACGAGACGACCACGGAGCTGCCGGCGGAGCCGAAGTGGCTGACGGGGTACCGGTCGTCGACGAGCGAGGAGTGGATGGGGTCGCTGCTCGCGAACGTGGACGGGAAGAACGTCGCGTTGTCGGTCGGGTACCACAAGGTGACCGTCGAGATCCGCGACCAGATCGCGCGGACGACCGTCGAGGAGTCGTTCGTCAACGCGACGGACGCCACGCTCGAGGGGACGTTCTCGTTCCCGCTGCCGGCGGACGCGTCCATCAGCGGCTTCGGGATGTGGATCGGCGACGAGCTCGTCGAGGCCGACCTCGTCGAGAAGGAGCGGGCGCGCGCGATCTACGAGGACATCCTGCGGCGCAAGAAGGACCCGGGCCTGCTCGAGTGGGAGGGCGGGAACCTGTTCAAGGCGCGGGTGTTCCCGATCTTCCCGCACAGCGAGAAGCGGATCCGCATCCGGTACACGCAGGCGCTGCCGCTCGAGGGCGAGACGTATCGCTATCGGTACGCGCTGCGGAGCGAGTTGCTCCGCGCGAACCCGCTGCGCGAGCTGTCGATGGCGGTGAACGTGACGTCGGCGGCGACGATCACGGACGTGTCGAGCGCGACGCACCCGGTCGTCGTGCGGAAGACGGAGCACGAGGCGGTCGCGGAGTTCGGCGCGCAGTCGTACGTGCCGGAGCGCGACTTCGAGCTCGCGGTGACCGTCGGCCGCGGGCCCGGCGTCGCGGCGCTGTCGCACCGGCGCGGGGAGGACGGGTTCTTCATGCTGCTCGTCGCGCCGCCCGACCCGGCGGCGTCGGGTTGGCAACGCGACCTCGTGCCCGACGGGGCGCCGCTCGACCTCGTGTTCGTGGCGGACACGTCGGGGTCGATGGACCCGGCGGCCCGAGAGGCGCAGTCGGCGTTCCTGTCGGCGATGCTCGCGCAGCTGTCGGAGAAGGACCGCTTCCGGCTGATGGCGTGCGACGTCGAGCCGGTGTGGGTCGTGGAGGCGCCGAAGCCGGCGACGGCGGGCGCCGTGGAGCAGGCCGTCGCGACGCTCGACGCGCGGTACTCGCTCGGCTGGACCGACCTCGACCGCGCGATCACGGCGTTGATCGGGAAGGTCGGGCCGGGCACGCAGGTGGTGTACGTGGGCGACGGCGTGCCGACGTCGGGCGAGGCCGACGCGGTGGCGACCGCGGACCGCCTGAAGCGCGCGGCGGCGGGCACCGGGGCGACGTTCCACGCGGTGACGACGTCGGCGTCGTACGAGGCCGTGGTGCTCGAGGCGCTGGCGTCGGTCGGCGGCGGGTCGGTGCGGCGGGCCGAGGGCGCGCCGGCCGCGGCGGCGAAGGCGCTGCTCGGCGAGGTCGCGCGGCCGGGCCTGCGCGGGGCCAAGGTCGAGATCCAGGGCGTGCCGACGGCGCGGGTGTATCCCGAGACGCTGCCGAACGCGCCCCTCGGGACGCAGCAGGTGGTCCTCGGGCGGTTCCTGCCGGGCGCGACGGCGTCCACGGCGACGGTGGTGGTGACGGGGACCGTGGCCGGGCAGCCGGTGCGGTTCACGTCGCCGCTGGCGGTGCCGGCCGCGGACGAGGGCAACTCGTTCCTGCCGCGGCTGTGGGCCCGGCGGCACCTCGACGTGCTGCTGGCGCAGGGGCGGTCGCCCGCGGTGAAGGAGGAGGTCGTCGCCTTCTCGCGCGAGTACCAGATCATGACGCCGTACACGTCGTTCCTCGTGCTCGAGAACGACGAGGACCGCGCCACCTACGGGGTCGAGCGCACGGTGAAGATGCGCGACGCCGAGCGCTTCTTCGCCGACGCGCGCGACAAGGCGGCGCTCGAGATCGCGCGGCAGCAGACGACGGCGGCGAAGGGCTGGCGGCTCGGGCTGCGCCGCGAGATCCTGCGCGACATCGCGGGCCTGCGGCGCGATCGCGAGGTGCCGATGCCCGTGGCGATCGGGTTGTCGGCGGAAGGCCGGCAGCTCACCACCCGGGAATGGGGGGCGGTGGGTGGGGGTGGGGGTGGCTCGGGCGGCGGGCTGCGCGACCACGATGGCTTCGCGGGCAAGAAAGGCGGGGACTGGGAAGCCGAGGACGGCCTGATGCTCCGCGAGGAGGCGAAGTCCGCCGAGCCGATGGGCGGGCCGATGCCGGCGCCGGCCGCGGCGATGCCGACGATGGCGCCGGGCGCGCCCCCCGGCGACGACGCCGAGGGCGGGGAGGCCGACCGGTCGGAGTCCGACGAAGACGCGCCGGCGGCCGACGACGAGCTGGCCGACGCTCCCGCTGAGGAGAGCCTCGCCAAGGCGAAGGATTCCCGGTCGCGGCTGCCGGCACGGCGCTCGCTCGAAGCGTCGCGCCGCCTGCGGTCGGCGTGGGCGACGACGGCGAACTGGAGCGACGCGTACGACTTCAAGGCTGGCCGGTCGGAGGCGTTCGGCGGTCGCTTCCCGGGTCCGTACGACGCGTCCGCGCTCGGCTTCCCGGGCCTCGGCGCGCCGCCGAAGCCGCCGGAGGACGAGACGGACCCGAGGGACTGGCCCGCCGACGTCGTCGCGGCGCTCCGGGCGCTCGATCGCCGGCCCGCGCTGGCCGCGCTCGACGGCGGGCTCCGGGTTACTCGGACCGTCGGGTCGGTGCACCCGCTCCGTGGGAAGGCCCTGTGGCGTTCCCTCACTTCATCATTCTGGAAGGGGATCGGTTTCATGACGCGCGACGACCGCACC
>JAEUHO010000305.1 GCA_016795345.1 Planctomycetia bacterium
ACGAGGGATGAGCCGCGACCGGGGCTGAACGATGCACAGCGGCCGGTGGGGGCCGATGGATGCGGCCCGGGCGCGGCGCGGAGGCGACCATGCCGACCGGTCCGCGGAGCGGATGAAGGCCCGAGCTGGCGCAGGGCCTGACAGGGAGGCCGTGTTCCTGCACCACGCCGAGGAGCCTCCGCGACGTGGCGCACGCGTTCGTGCCCGCCGGTGGCCCTGCGATACGCCCGGGTCGCAGCCGCGGCCCCAACCTCGTCCCCTCGTGCATGGGCCGGGCTAGGACTCCTCCCGCCGACAATTGCACGAACCGACCGTCCGACGACGTCGCGACCGCGAACTCAGCCGAGTCCGCCGAGCGATCGACGGCTTCGAAGGCCGCCGCGATCCGCTCCACCGTCACGTCCTTCTCCTCCCCCGCGGGCGTCACGAGCGAAAACGTCGGCATGGACCGCCTCCCGGAAGCCCGCAGCCTACCGGGCGCCGCAGGTCGCGTACGCCCGACCCCCGCTCCGGCGGCCGCGCGGTCAGCGCCCGAGGTCGCGCGCGAGTCGCGTCGCGAACGGCGCGTAGCCGAGGGCGGCGTAGAAACGCGCCGCCCCGTCGTTCCACGCGCGAACGTCGAGCTCGATGCGGGCCAGCCCGAGGGCCTTCGCGACCCCCTCGGCCTCGGCCATCAGCGCGCGCCCCACGCCGAGGCGACGCGCCGACGGCGCGACCGCGAGCTCGTCCACGAGCAGGTACGACCGCGCTTCCGTGAGCGGCGTGGCCGCGCGACGGACCTCTTGCGCCAGGACGTACCCGGCCGCCGTGCCGTCGTGCTCGGCGACGATCCCGACAACCCCCGCCCCCCCGAGCCGCTCACGCATGGCGGCGAGGCCGCCCTCGACGTCGAGGGCGGCGTACACGCGCGGTTCGGCCGCGACGTGCGGCTCGTGCACGAACCGGCGCAGCGACGCGAGCGTCGCGGCGTCGGAGAGGGTGGCGCGGCGGAGACGCAACATGCGCGGAGTGTACGGGACCGGCGCGAGATCGGTCGGGAGCCCCGGGGACGCGGCCCCCGTCGCGGGGACGCGAGGCCCGCTCGCCCGCGAGACGGCACGACAGCGGCGCACGCGGCGCGACGCCCGCGAGGCGAGGGGCCGAACGCGGCCCGGACGCCCCGCGGACCTCGTCGCGTCGCTACTTCCCCTTCGCGTAGGCGCTCGCGCCGTACCAGTCCACCACGACGACGGGCTCGTTCCCGACGACCCACGCGTCGTGGCCGCACGGCAGCGACGTGATGTCGCCGGGGCCCGCGATGAACTCGGTGCCGTCGTCCATGCGGATGCCGAGCTTGCCACTCACGTGGTACTGGAAGTGAGGCGCCTCGCACGACTTCGTGTTCGCGAGCGGCTTCACGTCCTTCGACCACTTCCAACCCGGCTGGAACGTGAGCCGGCCCACCTCGGCCCCGCCGATCTTCAGGATCTCCGCTCGACCGTTCGGGAACGAACGCACCTCGTCGGCCTTCGCGAACCCCTTGTGCTCGGTCTTGTGCTGCATGACGGCTCTCCTGGGGACCCGATCGGTCCTGATTTACACCCTAGCGATCTCGCGCCCGGGCGCAAGGGGCCCCGCTCCTGGCGGGCTCACGGGGCGGGTGGCCCGGGGGGACGAGCATCCCGCAGCCCCCACGCGCCCCTCCGCCCGCGAGTCGGCCCCCCGAACCACGCGTTCGTCGTCCTGCCATCGGTCAGCGTGCGACGAAGCCTAGGCCGACGAGATCGTTGAAGTACTGGAGCGCGGCCCCGTTGCCCGCGGACGCCCGACGGATCGCGTCGAACGCCGCCTGCGCGCGCGCAGCGTCGCCCGCCTTGCGCGCAAGGAGCGCGACGACGTACATCGCCTGCCAGCGTCCTTCGTCGTTGCTCGCGGTCCGGGTGCAGTCGTCCGCCAGCGCGAGCGCGTCGGCCGTGCGTCCGAGCGCATCGAGGTTCCACGCCTGCTGGTTGCGCATCGCGTCCCGGCGTGCATCGTTCGTCGGCGTTTCGCCGATCAGCGCCGCCAACGTCCGCTCCGCCCCCGCCACATCCTTCGAGTAGCGCTGTGCCAACGCCAATTCGAGTCTCGCGTCGCGGCGAACCGCGTCCGGGACATCCGTGCGCGCGAGGAGCCCCTGAAGCAGTTTGACCGCGCTCGCCGGGTCCTTCTCCTCGTCGCGGCGCCGGAGCGCGCTGCGGAGCGCGTCCGCGGGGTCGCGGCGCTGTTCGCGGCGCACTTCCGCACGCTCCATCGCCTCGAGCACCACTTCGACGAACGCGGCGCTCGGCTCGACGGGCGTGGACTCGGTCGCGGGCGGTGCCGGGCTCGGCTCCGCGGGGCCGCTCGCCGCGCCCGCCGGCGCCCCGGCCGATGCGAGTGGCGGAGCCGCCGACGCCGCCGCGCCCGGTGCGTCCGGCCGGCCGTCCGCTCGCGTCGTCCCACCTGCGTCCGACTGCGCTTGCATCCACCGCTCGATCCGCGCGAGCCGGGCGTCCAGGCGTTCCGACACGGCGTCCGCGGTCGCGGCCGAGCCTACGGCCTCCGTGGGGGGGACGGTCTCGGCCGTCCCTCCGCGGCTCCACACCATCGCGCCACCCGCGAGAACGCCGCCGATCCCGAGCCCCAGCAGGAACGTGCGCAAGTCCATGCCAGCCTCCATGGCCATCCTACCGCCGGCCGCCTTCCGGCGGGGCGACCCGTGCCCGCGACCGCGAGGCCCGTGGGGCGGTCGCGCGCGCGGCGAAGCCCCCGACGACGATGCGGCTGCGTCGCTACGGTGTGCGTCGGACGCCGTCCACGGCCGGGCATCCCGGCGACCTTCGCGTCACTCGCATTGCGGCGGTCACGGCGACGACGCACCGGCCGGCATCGGCGAGGGGGCCTCGCGAGGCCCACCGGCGCCGCGAGCGCGCGAACGCAGCCCGGGACGGGCCCTGGGGGCGCAACCCCGTCCCGTGCCCGCCCACCCACGATGGACCGGCGTGGAGTAGGATCTGCGGCGCGCGTCGGAACGCGCCCGCGGGAGCGACGGATGTCGGGAGCCGGTGCCTTCGCACGTCGATGGGTGCTCGCCGGCGCGCTCATGACCGTCGGCGCGACGGACGGGGTCGCGGTCGCCCGCGACGCGCCCCCGAAGCCGCAGCGGCCGTCCTCGGTGGCCCCGGTGGCCTCTACGGTCGTGGTTCGCCGACAGACATCGCTCGAGGACGCGTTCCGTTCGTCGATGGGTCGTGCGGAGGGACTCTCGGAGTCGTCCGGCGTCCTCGTCGTGGCGGACCCGACCGACGGGCTCCGGGCCGCGGTGCCGGCGATCAGCGCGGCTCTCGCGGCCCTCTCGGCGACGCCGGCGCGGCCCAAGGTCTGGCAGACCGCGGTGCTGGGGCGCGCCCCGTCCGCCCCGGTCGACGATCCGGCGGCGCTCGGCCCCAAGCTCGGCGCCGCGCTCGCGACGGCAAAGCGGCCCACGCTCGGCCCGGACACGCTCGGCGCGCTGCGCACGAGCATCGGACGCGCCAAGGGCGCAGGCGGGCTCGTGATCTACCTCGCGCACGCGCGCTTCGAGGACGCCGTCGATCTCGAAGGCTTCGTCGAGGAGCTCCGCAAGGCCCGCCGGACGTTGTGCGTCATCGGCCCCGAGGCCGCGTTCGAGCGCGCGTGGAAGGACGTCCTCCCGACCACGCAGGAGTTGCTCGACAATCCCGGGCGGCGGACGTTCCCCGACGTCGGCACGAACCCGTTCCCCCCCGAGGACCCGAAGGCTCCGTGGCGGGGAGGCGACACCGCCTACCCGCCGATCCCGTACTTGTTCTCGGTCACGTCGCGGTGGGACACGGCGTTCGGCCCGCCCGGCGGCCCCGACGTCGCGGTCCCGTCGGCATTCGGGCCGTACGGTCTGATGCGGGCGTGCGGGCTCACCGGCGGCGCGTACGTCCTCTGGGGCTGGACCGCGGGCACCGGCACCGCGTTCCGCTTCGACTACGGGCGATGCAATCTCTTCCCCCCGGACCTTCGAGCCCGGACCGAGATCCTCGACGACGTGCGACGCCGGCCGCTGGCGTTCGCGTTGCTCCGCGCCTGGGACGCGCTCGCGCTCGCGGGGATCGTCGACCACACGGCGCCGATCCAGGGCACCGTCGGCCGGCCCATGGCAGAGGTCCCTGGGCTCCGCTTCTGGTTGAGCGGCGTCTTCGACTCGGCGCGCGACCGCGACGACAGCGTCGCCTCGGCACGGGCGTCGCTCGGCGAGCTCGACGGCGTGCTGATCGCGCTCGGCGAGGCCCTCCGCGCCGCGGGAGATCCCAAGGACGACGTCGACCGCCGGTATCGCGCGGACGCGGACCTGCTCCAGCAAGCGCTCGAGGCGATCCGCTTCCGGACGCACGAGTACATCCTGTGGTCGTCGTCCCTGCAGGCGAAGGCCTGGCGCGTCAAGCGCAGCAAGTCGCCCTACGTCGAGGACGAGCTCTGGATCGAGGGCGGCGACGACGACGACCCCGCGAGGGTGCGGCCGAGGCAGGGGGTCGTCGTGCAGAGCCCGGCGGACGCGGAGCGGCTGTTGGCGTCGAGGCGTGCGTTCCTCGAACGCTACCGCGGGACGCCGTTCGGCGCGGTCGTCGCGAGGAACGACGTCTACACGTGGAAGATCGACACGATCGACCTGACCCTGACCGGCCCCGTCGGCGGTGGTCGGTCGCCGTCGGGCCGTGGCGCGTCCGACGGGCCCGCAGCGCCGCCCGCCGGCAGCGGGTCCACCGGGACGCCGGGCCCGACGACCGGCAAGTGACCCCCCACGCGACGGCGCCGCGCCCCCGCGCGCGGCCGTCGGGGTGCGGGTAGGCTGCGCGGCGCCCTCGGAGGATGCCGTGTCGTCGGGACCCCGTCTGTCGGCCGTGAAGCCGTTCGTGCCCGCGGGCAAGGACTTCGCCGCGTCGCTCGCGTTCTTCCGCGACCTCGGCTTCGAGGTCGCGTGGGAGGTCCCCGGCCTCGCAGAACTGCGCCGCGGCGACGCCGCGTTCCTCCTGCAAGCGTTCCACGACGACCACGTCCAGGCCAACACCATGATGTTCGTCCGGACGGACGACCTCGACGCGTGGTGGGCCCACGTGACCGCCTCCGGCGTGCTCGACCGCTACCCGGGCGCACGCGCCAAGCCCCCCACGACGTTCCCGTGGGGACAACGCGAGGTCCATCTCATCGACCCCGCCGGCGTCTGCTGGCACTTCGCCTGACCACCCGTAGCCCCAAGGAGCCCCCATGGAGAGCCCGTACGTCGACGTGTTCGTGATGCCGCTCGCCACGCGGAAGCTCAAGACCTACCGGAAGTGGGCGCTCCTCGGCCGGACCGTGTTCCTCCGCCACGGCGCGCTCGAGTACCGCGAGTACGTGGGCGAGGACCTGAAGCCCGACTTCCCCGGCGTGAAGTTCCCCGCGATGGCGAAGGCGAAGCGCGGCGAGACCGTCGTCACGGCGTTCATCGGCTACAAGTCGCGCGCGCACCGCGACCGCGTGATGAAGCTCGCACTGGCCGACCCCGCGATGTGCTCGGACGACCTCGGCCCGATGCCGTTCGACCCGGACCGCATGGCGTACGGCGGCTTCACGCGGCTCGTCTGACCGCGGCGCGCGCCACGCGGCCCCTCCGGAGCGCCATGACCCCGACCGCCGTTCGCCCGCCGTCGTCGGACCCGGGAGGCGCGCGGGCCTTGCGTCCCGGGACCCGGATCGCGCCCCGCCGTCGGGTCGGGCTCGCCGGCATGCTCGCCCTCGCGCTCCTCGTGGGGCCGACGGGCGGCGCACGGTCGGACGCCGCGGACGCGCCGCCGGCGCGCGCGAAGGCCCCACGCGACCTCGCGGGGCTCCTGCGCCCGATCCGGACCGCGGCCGGCGTGCCCGCGATGGGCGGCGCGATCGTGCGCGGCGGCGCGGTCGTCGCGCTCGGCGTGGACGGCGTCCGCAAGCGCGGCGCCGCGGCGGCCGTCACGACCGACGATCGATGGCATCTCGGGTCGTGCACGAAGGCGATGACCGCCACGCTCTGCGCGATGCTCGTGGAGGAGCGGCGCCTCGCGTGGGACGACGAGGTCGTGACGGCGCTCGCGCCGGTCGTCGCGAAGCCGGACGCGGGCTGGAAGGGCGCGACGCTCGAGCGTCTGCTGCAGCATCGCGGCGGCGTGCCGACGTCGCTCGACGCGCACGGACTGTGGGCGACGTTGTGGGCGCACCGCGGCCCGCCGCGCGACGCGCGGAAGGTGCTCGCGTCCGGCCTGTTGCCGTACCCGCCGTCGCACCCGCCCGGGACCGCGTTCGAGTACGCCAACGGCGGGTACGCGTTGACGGGCGCGATGGCCGAGTTGGCGACGGGCACCGCGTTCGAGGAGCTGATCGCCGCGCGGCTGTTCCGCCCCCTCGGCATGACCTCCGCCGGGTTCGGTGCCCCCGGCGACCCCGCGGCGCTCGACCAGCCGTGGGGCCACACCGGCGACGGCGCGCCCGTCGCGCCGGGCCCGGCGGGCGACAACCCGCCCGCGATCACGCCGGCGGGCCGCGTCCACGCGACGCTCGCGGACTGGGCGAAGTTCGTCGCCCTCCACGTCGCGGGCGCGCGGGGGAAGGCGCCCCTGCTGCCGCCCGCGGCTTTCACCCGCCTGCACACGCCGCCCGCCGGCGGCGACTACGCGCTCGGGTGGGTCGTGACGGAGCGGCCCTGGGCGGGGGGCCGCGTCCTGACGCACACCGGCAGCAACACGATGTGGTTCTGCGTCGCGTGGCTCGCGCCCGCGCGCGACTTCGCGGTCCTCGTCACGTGCAACCAGGGCGGCGACGGCGCGGCCGCCGCGTGCGACCGCGTCGCCGCCGCCCTGATCGCCGACGACGAGGCGCACCGCTGACGCGCGGGGCGCTCGACGCGACGTGCCGACGTCACTCGAGCAGCGTGAACTCGCCCTGCAGCGCGCCACCGCTGTCGAAGTTCGCGCCGGTGATCCGGAAGCCGTACCGGGCCCCGGCCGGCACGAACACGTCGACGGTCCCCCCGAAGGAGAACGGCCCGTCGATGGTGTTCGGGCCATCGTCGGCGTTCGGGTCCGTGGCCACCAGCACCTCGACGTCCTCCCCGCGATGGCGCTGAACGAAGAACTCGATCGTCACCCAGTCGAGGAAGAAGCCGTGGAACCCGTCGAGGGTCCAGTCGATCAGCACCGAGCCGTCGGAACCAGCAACGCGGGCGATCTCCCAGGCGCTCTCGGGTTCGGCGCTCGGCTCGTCGTAGTCGTAGGTGAAGACCCGCTCCCCTCCCATCAACGTCTGCTGGCCGGTCGTGCCGACGCCGTTCAGCGAGACGATCGCCCAGTCCGTCGCCACGGGGTCCGAACCGCCGCCCCCGCAACCGGACAGCGCCGCCGCGGCCACCACCAACGCCGCCGCGCTCGACCACCGGAACACCCGTTGGATCATCGTTCCCTCCTCGAGAGGCTGAAGGCCTCGGCCACCCGGCGCCCGCGGACACCATGCCCACGCCGACGCCCGACGCTCCCAGCGTGGCAGCGCCGCGGCGCATCTCCT
>JAEUHO010000306.1 GCA_016795345.1 Planctomycetia bacterium
CCTTGGGCGTGCCAGGCGACGCCGCGAGCAACCGCCCAATCTCTGCCACCTGCGCCACTCCGCGAGCCGAAAGGCCGTCACCCGGCAATCCCAGCGCTGTGGCGAACTCGGCGCTCGCGGACTCCACAGCCCCAGCCGCACGCACAAGTTCCTCCGCGATCCTCCGGATCCGCTCTGGTAGCGATGGCTCCCAGTGCTGCACGCCCGTTCCGCGCCACGGACTGGCGGCGAGGCCCTCAACATCGCACGCCGCCAACTGGAGCGAGTGCGCACCTTCACGGAGAGTTGTGAGTCGGCCCGCGTCCACAGCCTCCAGGGACCCGAAGGCAACGTCAACCACGGGCGCGTCGCGCAACTCCATGAGCCGCCCGATGCCCTCATGAGCGCTGATGCCCACCGAACGCCGACGGTGCAGCGCGTCCGCGTAGGCATTCAACTCACCACGGACCGTCTGCAACTTCGCTCCAGCTGACGCCCAGTCCGTCGTGGCTCCCGGAGCTGCGGAGTCGACGGCCGCCTTCAGCTGCGCCATCACTCCGCGCTTCTGCGCCTTGCTGGAGTGCAACTCCAGGCAGTAGGGCGCCAACCCCACTTGCGAAAGCCGCTTGTGCACGACGTTGAGCGCCGCCATCTTCTCGGAAACGAAGAGCACCCGCTGACCGGCCGCAACGGCGTTTGCGATCAGATTGGTGATCGTCTGGGACTTCCCGGTCCCGGGAGGCCCTTCAAGGACGAAGGTAGCCCCATCAGCAGCAGCGTAGATTGCGCGAAGCTGAGAACTGTCCGCGTCGAGCGGACAGAACGTGGACGTGGGACTCCGCTCGACATCCAACCGCTCGACGTCCGGGAATCGTGTCTCCGGGGCAAACGGACGACCTGGGGTCTCGATCAGGTGTCGCACAACCGGATGGCCGAGAAGCTTCTCTGTCCGTTTGTCCAGATCTCGCCACATCAGGTACTTGGTGAAGGAAAACAGGCCGATCGAGGCCTCCTCCACTACCTCCCAGCGATCCAAGCTCAGCACCGCCCTCCGCATGCGATTCAGTATCTTAGCGACGTCGATGCCGGCGTCGTCCTCATCAAGTGCGTCCAGCCCCGTCACGTTGAGCCCAAAGTCAACGGCGAGCTTCTGAAGCAATGTCACATTGAACTGCGCATCCTCGTCTGCGAGCTTGAGCCTGAACCCCTCGACAACGGTCCGGCGCTCCAACTGCAACGGAAGAAGCAGAAGCGGCGCGAGCCGTGGCTGGGTGCTCGACTTCGTCTCAAACCAGCGCAAGAACCCAAGCGCAATGAACAAGGTGTTCGCACCGCCCTCCTCGAGCGTCTCGCGAGAGGCTCTGAACAGCTGAGTCAATCGACTCTCGAGTTCGTCCGCGCCGAGAGACGAGTGCAGACGCAGTGCGTCGAGTTCGGTCTGGAGATAGGAAGCACGATGGCCCGCGCCGGTCGGGAAGAGCGCAGCACTCCGAGGGTCACTTGGGCCAAGGACCTCTGGCTCCGGATGAAGCTCGAAGACCGAGCCGCCGGCCAACTTGTCCTCGAGACCAGCGAGGCTGACGCAGAGCAACGGGATTGAGGTCTTCGTGTCCCGGTGATTGAGCAGTCGATTCCGCAACCCGAGGTCAAGCAGTCGTCGCTTCCATCTCTCAAGCCGCGCAGGCCCCGACTCCTTCTTCGGGGAGTCAGGTTCCTCGGCGATCGGGTCAACCGCGACCAGGCGCTCGACTTCAGACCCTGTGCTGCTCAGATCATGCACAATCGACGGAGTCGGCGCGAGGTCTCGTGCGTTGGCGTCGATCCGGGCGGGGAGGGGACGGATCAACGCCTTCCTCGCGGCGCGCACGTCGACGGCGAGATGGAACTTGTCCCCGTCCTCAAGATGGCGACTCCCAGCGCGCACAGCCTCATCAAACGGCGGGAGCGGTCGGGCCGTCACCAGCGTAGTCTCCAACGTGACGATCTGCCCCAGCGCGACGCGCTTCCGGATCCGCGTCACATCGTCCACGGTCGGATGGGGGAACGCTTCGTCATCGAGCCATACGCCAACCAGCGCGTGTCCCCTTGGGAGCACCAGGATGGGATGGAGCCCAGCCTGTTCCAAGGCGGCGGCAAACAGGAGCGTCAGATCGAGACAGGTCCCCAGTCTCGTGGTGCTGATCTGGTCCGGAGTCCGAACCTTCTGCCCTGTCGACTCAAAGGATGCGGGAGGCGAGATGTACTGGATGTCCATCTCGGAAAAGGCGGAGTAGAGGGCTCTCGCCATCGCCAGAACACGTTCACGCGAGCGAGACTGGTATCCGGACAACGCGCCGTCCCCGGTGGATGACCGCAGGCTCTCGGCCGCCGCCCTCAGGATCTGCTGGACGATCGGGTGGTTCGGCAGCACGAACGCCGCGAGGATCTCCGGGAGCGACCGGGTTCCCGGCCACTCGCTGTACGCGAGCACCTCCACGGGGCGAAGTTCTCGGCTGACAACTTTGTCATCAAGACAAGCCTCAACTCGAAGCACGCCGCTTTCCCTCTCGGTCTGCTGCACAAGTCGAGCAGAAGACAGTGGGAAGTCGACCGTGGCGAAGGAGACGACAGAGCCGGGCGCAATCGAGTCCACTCTAAGGCAGATCGGGTCGGCGAGCGCCGGGTCCATCGAGACGCGAACTGCGACGCCCTCGAGGGTCTTCGCCCCGCAGTTCGTTACGCGAATGCGCTTGACGAACGGCACTCGATTCTGCTGCAACGCGAAGTTTACGCAGGGGTCGGCGTCGACCTCGATGGCGATCCGCGCATCGGGCACCGCGTTCGGGTGTGCGTCTGTCACCTGCCCCCTCCGCCTGGACCTTCGCACGGGACGCAAGAGCGCCCCGCACGACTACCCACGATCGGCCATCTAGGCCTCAGACTAGCCTGCCCGGCGCCAGCCTCGCGAGTTGTGTCCAGTGAGTCATGAACATCGGCGCCGTTGCTGAGCTAGGTTCGCACGATGCCACGGCACCATCGTCCGGAGTTCCAACCTACGCGGGCTGGTGGCGAACGGGTCGCAACGATTGCAGCGTGACTCCGTCCACGCTCCTCGACACACTCGGGGGCCGCGCGGTTCTGGACGCGGACGAGTCGCGCAACGGGAGTGGCGCAGCGCTCGCACACGGGCGACGCCGGCGCCACCAAGAGCGAGCTCAAACGCACCAGTTACCAACGACTGAGGCACACGCCAGTCTCGCGGATGAGCCGTACAGCTCGGCCGACGGCGCTGCGGGGAGTGCGTGCACCCCCAGGTACGTGCGACCGCAACTCAGCACACCGCGGTAACCACGGGAAACCGACATGCGCGGGTCAGCCGCCCTTGGCGGCCAGGTAGCCCGACTCGTAGGCCCAGAGGTCGCGCTCGGCGGCGAGCCGCGGCGCGAGGACGGCCTTCGCGCCCGCGAGGTCGCCGGCCCGCGCCTTGGCCCAGAACTCGCCGCGCGCCTTCCAGGCCGCGTCGATCGCCTCCGGGGCCAGCTGCTGGTGCGCCGCGAGCCAGCGCCAGACCGCCTCCGAGAGGCCGGCCCGCGTCACGCCCTCGAAGCTGCCGGTCTTGAAGATCGCGTCGAGCGGCTTCGAGAGGATCGCGACGTTGCCGCGCTCCTTGCGGAACTTCTCCGGCATGCCGACCCACTCGCCGGCCTTGGCGCGCACCGTCGAGTACGCCACGCGGACGGTGTACGAGTACGCCCCGTCGCCCGGCTCCTCCATGAAGTACCCGACGACCATCGACTCCGCCGCCGCCTCGGTGATCGGCGCCGGCGGCTTGCCGAACAGCGCCGTCGCGGCCTGACGGCGCATCGCGCCGGCCGGGCTGTGGAGCCACCGCGGGATCGCGTCGATCGTCGCCCCGTCGGCCATGGCCACGAGCGCGTCGAACGTCGACCCGCGCTCCGCCTCGTGCGTCGCGTCGTCGGCCACGCGCTTGCGCAGCACGTCGGCGCGCGCCGCGCCCCACGTGGGGTGGCGGGCGACGATCGAGACGCCGCCCATGCGCACCGCGCGGTTGAGGTCGCCCTCGCCCGGCCAGTCGATCGCGCCGAGCACCGCCTCGACGACCGCCGCCTCCGGCAGCGCGGCCTCGCAGGCCTTCGACTCGAACAGCTGCACGGTCGCCTGCACCGTCCGGAGGCGCGCGAACGCCTCGGGGTCGCTCTTGGCCCGCGCGAGCAGCGTCGGCGCGGCGCCGCAGTCCTGCCAGCCGGACAACGTCGCCGCGGCGGCCGCGCGGGCGCCGGGGTCCTTCGCCACGGTGTCGCCCTCGAGCATGGCGCGCACGCCCTTCACCACGGCCTCGGGCGCCGCGCCCGCGGTCGGGTAGACGAAGTACGCGAGGCCCGGCGCCTGGCCGCGGTTGCGCGCGTCCGGCGCGGCGAGCCACTCCGCGATCGTGGACCGCACGCCGTAGCTCTCCGCGTCGACGAACTGCTTGCGGAAGTACGGCTGCTTGCTCAGGGCCACCAGCGCGACCACGCGCACGTCGAGCCGCGGGTCGGTCAGCGCGGCCTCGACGATGGAGAGGCGGTTCTTCTGGATCAGGAGGTCGGCGAGCGCCACGCGCACGGCGTCGGACTGGTCCGCGTCGCGCATGACGTCCTCCATCGTCGCGACGATGCCCGGGTCCTGCTCCTTCAGGATCTTCTCGCGGAACTCGGCCTTGTTCGCGCCGTGGCACCACATCCGCCACTTCGGCTGGAACCACAGGAAGAACGCGACCGCGCCGACGGCGACCGCGATCACCGCCACCAGCACCCAGAGGCGGGCCCGCGACGGGGCGTCGGTGTCGGTCAGGGCGGGGCTCGTCATGGCGCGGTGGACTCCACGGGACCGGGGGGCGCGACCGGCGTCGCCGCCGGACGCCTAGGAAACCAGCAAACGGAGCGCCGACGGAGCAACGCGAGGGGTGTGGTTTGATTCCACAAGCGATGTCGCCCCCGCCGCCCCGTCCCGACGCCTCCGACGCCCCCACGACCGTCGTCCTGCCCCCCGACGTGGCCGGCACGCGCCTCGACAAGGCGCTCGCCGAGCGGTTCCCCGAGCACTCCCGCACGGTGGTCGCCGGCTGGATCGAGGCCGGCCTCGTCACCGTGGACGGCCGCCCCCTCGCCGGCAAGACCAAGCTGAAGGGCGGCGAGACGGTCGCGGTCCGCGTCCCGCCGCCCGCGCCGAGCGAGCTGGTCCCCGAGGACCGCCCCCTCGCCGTCCTCCACGAGGACGACGCGCTCCTCGTGCTCGACAAGCCCTCGGGGCTCACCGTGCACCCGGGCAGCGGCCAGAAGGACGGCACGCTCGCGAACGCGCTCGTCTTCCACCTGCAGCACCTCCCCACCGTCGGCGGCAGCGACCGGCCGGGCATCGTCCACCGCCTCGACAAGGACACGAGCGGCGTGATGTTGATCGCGAAGACCGAGGCCGCGCACCGCGCGCTCTCCCGCGCCTTCGCGGCGCGCGAGGTCCACAAGGAGTACCTCGCGGTGCTCCACGGCGCCCTGGAGGGCGACAAGGGCCGCATCGACCTCCCGCTCGGCCGTTCGTCGGCGGGCCGCACGCGCATGGCGGTGCGGATGGAGGGCGGCCGCGCCGCGGTCACGGACTGGGCCGTCGAGGAGCGCCTCCCGCGCCACACGCTGGTCCGCTGCTTCCCCGTCACCGGCCGCACCCACCAGCTGCGCGTCCACTTCCGCAGCCAGGAGCACCCGATCGTCGGCGACCCGCTCTACGGCTGGAAGTCGTCGCCCGGCGAGGACGTCGTGACGCGTCTGCTCCTGCACGCGCACCGCATCTCGCTCGCGCACCCCGTCACGGGCGCGCCGCTGACGTTTCAGGCCGAGCCGCCCGCGGCGTTCGTCGCGGCGCTGGTCGCGCTGCGCCGGCTCGAGGGCGGCGGGCGCGTG